>CAMNFX010000147.1 GCA_946537585.1 uncultured Lachnospiraceae bacterium | reverse complement strand
GAAATGCCCCCGACGCGATCCGCTCACAGTTTGCCCATGTGACCGAGGATAACGAACACGACGGCATCGCAAGAGAACTGATGCGCATCAAACATCTGCTCTGTCGTTAAAGTATACCACTGAAAAAGACATTCCACCGGTTTCGATGGAATGTCTTTTTTTCCGGATAAAAAAATACGAAATCTCATTTCCCGGAAAGAAGATTTGTCATGCTGTTGAGGCTGAAAGCCAGCGTCGACGCGTTGTGAAGCAGCGCCGTTGTCGCGGAGGGCAGGACGCCCAGTGCCCCCATCAGCATCAGGAAAGAATTGAAGGCGATGATGCTCCGGTAATTTCCGTGGATCCGGTCCATCAGAGCGTCGCTCAGCTCTTTCAGCACCACCAGCGCATGCAGGTCGTCTTCCGAGATCGTTATATCTGCGATCTCCCTCGCGATGGCCGCTCCGCTGTTGATCGCGATGCCACAGTCCGACTCCGAGAGCGCCGGCGAATCATTAACGCCGTCCCCCACCATCATGACTTTTCTGCCCTGATCATGTTCTTTTCGGATGAAAGCCGCTTTTTCTTCAGGCAGGACTTCTGAATAATAATCATCCACGCCGACCATTTTCGCCACGGCCCGGGCGGTCCGTTCACTGTCCCCGGTCATCATGACGACACGGTCGATTCCCAGGAAATGAAGCTTCTTCACGATCTCTGATGCCTCCGCCTTAAGCGGATCTTCTATGAGAATGACCGCGGCCAGCCTTCCGTCTATGGACATATACAGATGGGAGTATTCGTCCGGGAGGCTCTCAAAGTGCTCCCTTTCTTCCTCCGGGATCACCGTCTTCTCATCCTCAAAAATAAAGTGGTAGCTCCCGATACAGACCTTCTTCCCGTCGATGCTGCTCGCGATCCCGTGTGCGACGATATACTCCACCGTGGAGTGTCTCTCCTCGTGCTCGAGATTTCTCGCCTGCGCCTCCCTCACCACGGCATTGGCCATGGAATGCGGATAATGCTCCTCCAGGCAGGCGGCAAGCCGAAGCATTTCGTCTTCGTCTTCTCCCTCGAAGGTCTCCACTCCGCATACGCTCGGGGACGCACAGGTCAGCGTTCCGGTCTTGTCAAAAACGATCGTCTTTGCTTCGCAGCAGTTCTCCAGGAATCTGCCTCCCTTTACAGAGATATGGTAAGTCCCCGCCTCACGCATGGCGGATAATACCGCCAGGGGCATGGACAGCTTGAGCGCACAGCTGAAATCGACCATCAGGATGGCTGCTGCACGGGCTGCGTTCCCGGACAGGAGCCAGGTGAGCGCAGAAGCCCCGAGCGTCCAGGGCACCAGCGAATCGGCCAGGTGAGATGCTTTATCCTCCGTCGAGGACTTGAGTTTTTCTGATTCCTCGATCATCTTTACGATGCGGTCGTATCTTCCGGAACCGGATTCCTGACGGACCGCGATCGCGAGTTCTCCCTCTTCCATGACGGTGCCGGCATAGATCATGCTGCCGGCGCGTTTATGAACGGGGAGCGGCTCTCCCGTGATGGAGGCCTGGTTCACCATCCCGTCGCCTTCCTGCACCACCCCGTCCAGCGGGATCATGTTTCCGGTGCGTACGACAATGACATCCTGCTCCCTGACACGGTCGATCCCTGTCAGGATCTCCTGGCCGTCAGCCGTGCGTACCCATACATGCTCCACGTTCAGCGACATGGCGGCCGCCAGGTCCTCGACGGATTTTTTGTGAGTCCACTCCTCCATGATCTCACCGATCCCCAGGAGGAACATCACGCTGCCGGCGGTATTGAATTCACCGCGCAGCATCGCTACCGTGATGGACGCCGCATCCAGCACCGACACATCGATCTTTCCGGAAAGAAGTGAGCGCAGAGCCTTCACGATAAACGGAACCGCTTTTGCGGCCGTAATGACCGTGCGCAGAGGCAGCGGGAAAAGAAACCTCGTGATCCCCCGCCTCGCAATGTGGAAGAACATCCTGTCCTCGTAGGATCTTGTAAGGGCCCGTGTGGAGTGTGCCTGCACCGCGGTCAGCTCAACCGCCTGATCATAATCAAAGGAGGCAAGAAGGGCGAGGACCTGTTTTCTTTCATCCGGGCAATACCAGATGATCGCGTTGCCCGTGCGTTCGTCGGCACGCGCCTTCGAAACGGCTTTCTGTTTTTCAAGCCATGCCTGCGCAAGATCCGCCTGTTCCGGAGTCATACGCGCCTGCAGGAAATGCACCCGCATACGCCCCCGCGATTCATGAAGGATCCGGCACTTCATTATGCACCAGCCTCTGCCGTTTCATCCGACATCTGCTCAAGGACCGCTTTTGCATCCTCTACCAGCTGAGCGTCATATTCGCGCTGTTTCTCTTCATTGATATCCTTGGCGGCCGCCAGGATATCGTCCGCATTCTCGCGGATCGTGGTAACATCTTTCATAACGGCATCCTTCATGCGAAGAACAGCCGCGGTCGTATGCGTGTAAGCCTTCTTTGCGTCACGTCCGGTAAGGATCCTGACACCGTAACTGCCCATCAAAATACCACCCGCAAATAATCCGATCTTTTTCCAGTCCATCTCTTCCTCCTCTTTCAGATCAAATTACAGATTCTTCAATGTGACAAGCTGCCATAGATGATACCCGATCTGGACCGGCATGGGCAGGGCAATATCCGCTGTCATTTCCGCCAGGATCCGAAGCCGAAGCTTTTTCTTGAGCTGCTCATCCAGCTTTCGGTTTTTCATCTCCAGCGCACTGATGCGCTGTTCCTCTTCCTCCGCCAGCACTTCGACATTCTCGAAGCGGAAATGGTCGAGCCTTTTCAGGATCTCCCCCGCCTCGCACTCAAATTCCAGAGCGCAGCCTCCCGTCTCGCGGTACAAGGTTACCTTCGTGACACCCGGCATGCCGGCAAACGCATATTCCAGGATACGCGCTTCCTCTTCTGTCAACCGCGTTCTTTTCATGCGTATTCGGATCCGTCTCTTCGACTTTGCCTCAATATGATAGTTCATACTCACTCCCGCACGCAGAAAGCATGCTCATCCTGTATCCAAAGGTAAGATTAGAAAAAGATACATTAGCAGTCTTTAATAATTATAAGACTATTTTCACCAATTTCAAGTTAAACGGCCGTTTTTTTGCCGATCACCATGATCGTCCCGATCATGAGGACCGTCTGCACCGCCAGCGCGATCCAGGGCGAGAGCATGAACCCTGCGATCAGGTAGCCGACCGCGCATATCACCGCCGCCAGCGTCGCATAGGGCAGCTGCGTTTCCACATGCCGGATATGTATGCAGTCTGCCCCGGTGGAGGCCAGGATCGTCGTGTCCGATATCGGTGAGCAGTGATCACCGTAGACGGAGCCCGCGAGCGTCGCGCCAAGGGCCGGGATCAGCAGGGCCCCTGCCCCGTCCGTCTCACAGATCATGGTAATGATCGGGATCAGCATGCCGAAGGTTCCCCAGCTCGTTCCCATGGAGAAGCTCATGATGGCTGCAATCACAAAGATCAGGAACGGCAGCAGTCCCAGCGGCAGGTTGGAACTCTCCACAAATCCGGATATAAATACGCCGGTGCCGATGAGCTGCCGGCAGACACCACCCAGCGTCCACGAAAGGATCAGGATAAGCATCGGCGGAACGATATTTCCGATTCCGCCCACGATGCAGTCGATAAACTCCTTCGGCTTCATCAGCCTGCGGGGCAGGT
>CAMNFX010000146.1 GCA_946537585.1 uncultured Lachnospiraceae bacterium | reverse complement strand
GCGAAGGCCTTAAGCGAGATGAATCCGGACTATGTCGGCGTGCTGACCTTGGAGATCCATGAGGGGACGCCGCTTCAGAAGTGGGTCGATGAGGGAAGCTTTGAGCTCCTTGACTCCATGGAGACACTCACTGAGACCAGGGACCTGGTGGCTGCAATGGACTGCCCGGGCTGCGTCTTCCGCATGAACCATGCGTCGAACTATCTGATGCTTGGCGGTACGCTCAACGAGGATAAGGAGGAACTGCTTCGTGAGATCGACGCTGCCATTGCCGGACAGGTAAAGCTCCGTCCGGAGTGGGCGAGAGGGTTCTAGAGAGAAGCTGATCATATAACGCGGCGGAACATGACTGCCGAAATTTCTTTGGTACCACAAAATCGCCGGATCGAACAGGCCGAAAGGCTTCGGGGAAGATCAAAAACACTGATTGTCTCTATCTTGGCATAATGCATCATGACGTGATATAATAATTGCCTGCAAAGCGGTGCAGTGTCAAAGTACTGCGTAAAGACCTGAGCCCGTATGCATGTCAAAAACATGGAAACATGTTTTTAGCTTATGCATCCTGGCAGGGGATAAACAGCTGCCTTTACGGATCAATTACAGGGGATGAGGAGGAAACATATGAATATTGTCTGTCTCGACATGGAAGGCGTACTGGTACCGGAGATCTGGATCGCATTTTCAGAAGCAAGCGGGATCCCGGAGTTAAAGCGCACCACCCGCGATGAGCCGGATTACAATAAGCTGATGAACTGGAGGATCGGGATCCTCAAAGAGCATGGCCTGGGCCTTAAGGAGATCCAGGACGTGATCGCAACGATCAAACCGCTTCCGGGCGCAAAGGAGTTTCTGGATAAGCTCCGCGAGGAGACCCAGGTCGTGATCTTAAGCGATACCTTTGAGCAGTTCGCAAAGCCCCTCATGCGGCAGCTTGGCTGGCCGAGCATTTACTGCAATACCTTAGAGGTTGCGGAGAACGGCGAGATCACGGGCTTTAAGATGAGGATCGCGCACTCCAAGCTTTCTACTGTTCGCGCGCTGCAGTCCGTCGGCTTTGATACGATCGCTGCCGGCGACAGCTACAATGATATCGAGATGCTTGATGCCAGCAAGGCGGGATTTCTGTTCCGTACGACGGACAAGATCAAGGCGGACCGTCCCGACCTTCCGGCATTTGAAGAATTTGATGATCTCTACAATGCGATCATCAAAGCACTGTAAACGGAATGAACGAAGAAACTGAAATAGAGAAAAGAGAGCAGGCCCCGGTTATAGATGGGGAAGAGCAGACCCTGTCTACGGATGGGGAGGAGCAGGCACGTGTGCTGACGCAGGACGTGCCTGTTTTTGATGTGCAGGAGCCTGAAGAGGCATCGACTCCCGTGGAACTGACAGAGCAAGGCCCTTTCCCGAGTAATATATCAGTGTCAGCTCAGGAAGTTATGCCGGCTCAGGGAGTAATGCAGACTACTGAAGCTGTGCCTGATAAGAATGAGAAGAAGTCTCTGCGCCAGAGGATCCGCCGTGTGACCTCCCAGGTCTTCTATGGAGTGGACCTGTATCTTTTTATGTTTACTGCTCTGCAGGGTATTTTGTATCTGGAATACAGTTTTGCCGCGGGGCTTTCCGGAGGGATCTTGAGCCCGGAGCCGTCGGACTTTTTCTATGGGGTCTTCGTCGTGATCGCAACGATCGCAGCACTGTGCCTCGGTTCCCTGTACTTTTCCGGAAAGGCGGAGAGGGGAGTCCTCTTTGAAAGGCCCAATGTCTGTCAGGAGATCTTTGAGGTAAAGGAGCGTCCCGGCCCTGGAAAGCTGATCGCATTTGCAGGACTGATCTTCCTCCTGCAGATCCTGTTCTCCTTTGTCACGGGGATCTTTGAGCTTATCTTTAACTACTTCGGATATACCTTAGAGTACTCGGAGGCGATGAATGCCGAGTACAATACCAGCTGGACTCTGTTTCTCTATGCCGTGGTGCTCGGACCTCTCGCGGAGGAAGTGATCTACCGGGGATTTCTGATGCATGGCCTGAAAGGACACGGCAGGCGATTTGCGATCCTGGTCTCGGCCTTTGTCTTCGGCATGATGCACGGGGATTTCCAGCAGACGATGTTTACCATGGCGATCGGCCTGATCTTAGGCTATGTCGCGATGCGCTATTCTCTTTGGTACGCGCTTTTATTGCATATCTTCAACAACGGCATCCTGGGAGAGCTCTGGGTATGGGCGATCGGGAAGATGTCGGATGAAC
Organism: uncultured Lachnospiraceae bacterium; assembly: GCA_946537585.1. Classification (GTDB taxonomy): domain Bacteria; phylum Bacillota; class Clostridia; order Lachnospirales; family Lachnospiraceae; genus Avilachnospira. The sequence continues at coordinate 1,477 of CAMNFX010000146.1, read as the reverse complement.
TCTATATCGGTCTGCTGATCGGTCTGCTCATTTTGTGCGCGATCCTGACCGTATGGCTCATCCGTAAAGGCTGGAAGGGCATGAAGGCATACCTGGCTTACGACCGTACGATGCCGGGCGCATGGGGGAGCCTTGTCAATCTGTGGTTTATCCTCTTTCTGGCCTTCTCCATTACGGAGATCGTATTCAGCATCAGCCCGATGTGACGAGGGATGAGGCCGTTTCTGCAGACTTGTTTCAGGAGCCCTTCAGGAAGAACCGCTTATCTTAAGATTCTAAGTAGAGATCGTAGGCGATGGTTTCTCGTAAGAAAGGCAGAAGCCGGAAAAGAAAAGAACGTTCACCGCTGCCGGGCCGCGTATTTCTCGCGGTCCTTGTGATTGCAGCGGTTTTTTTGATCCTTTTTTCAATCTGGACCCTTACAAAAAAACACCTTTCGGATCACGTGGAGTATCCGGAGGGAAGCCATGCCTGGTGGGATTTTGGCTGGGGAGATAAGGAGGAGAGCTCCGAGACAGGGACCCTGCCGGAAGGAAGTGCCGAGGTGGTCGAGGGGCCGGAAGGTGTTGTGGCTGAAACGAAGGCAGCAGAGAGCAGTGCATATCCGCAGTCTGTGATCAGCTACGGAGAGCCTACAGAGGATCTTTTCCAAAAGCTTCTTGAGGACTTCACGGTACCGGAAGACCACACGGAAACCCCGGATTACGGCTATTCCTTAGATGCGGAGGCTTATGCGGAAACCGGCGGCACCGCCCAGGGCGTGCTTACGGTCGATGAGACTGTGCCGGAGGGCTGCATCGCGCTTAGTGCGGTGGCTCTCCCGGAGGCGGTCGCAAACACCCCTGAGATGTATACCTATGATGAGATGCTTTCGGATCTCGAGGCATTGAAAACGCAGTATGGAAGCCTTGTTTTAGATGCTGACGGCACCGTGCATTCACCGGAGGAAGAAGCTCCGGATGAGGAAACTGCTGGCCTCATGAAGATGATGTCCGCAGGAGAGACCTACGACGACCGGAAGATCATGGTGATCTATGTCGGAAACCTTCAGGCGGACCATAACGTGATGATCACCGGCGCGATCCATGCAAGGGAGTACATCACGGCGGACCTTGTGATGAAGCAGTTAGGCATGCTGCTTGAAGCTGCGGCATCGGGCGCGGCGTTTGACGGAAAGGCAATGGGAGAGTGGCTTAATGAAGTCTGCTTTACCTTTATTCCGATGTGCGACCCGGATGGGGTCAGCATCAGCCAGTTTGGCTTAGACGGGCTCAGCGATCCTGTCTTAAAGGCCAATGTCCGCGCTGCCTATGAGAACGACCTTGCATCAGGAAAGGAAGATGCCTCTCAGGGCTTTGACTACTTTACAAGACGCTGGAAGGCCAATGCCCGTGGCGTTAACTTAAATGAGAACTTCAACGCTCTCTGGGAGCGTATCCCGGGCGGCATGAGCGCTGCAGACCTCGAGCAGCTTTCC
>CAMNFX010000145.1 GCA_946537585.1 uncultured Lachnospiraceae bacterium | reverse complement strand
AGCGCAGATGGGAAGCGTCTTCTTCGAATGATTTATCCTTAAACTGCACACCGGAGGTGTCTCCCTTTGTAAGACAAGCCTCTGCATCCTTGCGGTTTCTCGAGCCGCGGATCACGGCGATCACAAGGTCAATGATATTGCAGGCAGTAATGAGGCCCTCCTGGATCTCCCTGCGGTCCTCCTCCTTCTCAAGGAGCGCCCGGTATTTGCGCTCGAGGATCTCGTGCTGGAAATTAAGCCACGCAGAGAGTATGGACGGCAGTGTCATCACCTCGGGACGTCCGTCGGAGATCGCGAGCATATTGACGCCGAAGGTATCCTCAAGACGGGTTTTCTTATAAAGGATGTTTTTGACCCTTTCCGGATCCGCATCCTTTTTGAGTTCCATGAAAATGCTGATGCCGGATGCGTCCGAAGCGTTTCCGATATCCGTGATCTCAGGAAGCTTCTTGGCTTCAACAAGGTCAGCGGTATCCTGCATGAACTTGCCGATCCCCTGTCCGATCATCGTATACGGGATCTCGGTCACGACGAGCTTATCCTTCTCGCTTCTCTTTGCCGCAGGCTGATATTCAAGCTTTCCGCGAAGCTTAAGCTTGCCGGTCCCGGTCTGATAAATACTCTTCAGCTCAGACTTGTTGCTGATAATGCCGCCGGTCGGAAAATCGGGCCCGGGCATGATCTCGAGCATCCGGTCCAGGCTCATATTCTGGTCGTCCACATAGGCAATGCAGAGATCACAGAGCTCGGAAAGATTGTGGCATGGGGTGGATGTGGTCATACCGACCGCGATGCCCTCCGATCCGTTCAGCAGGAAATTCGGGATACGGACAGGGAGAACCACAGGCTCCTCCTCCGTATTCGCATAGGTCGGCACAAAGTCGACCGACTTATCGATATCCCGGAGGAACACCTCGTCCGTAAATTTCTGCAGCTTTGCCTCCGTGTAACGGTAAGCAGCCGCGGTATCACCCTCGATCGAGCCGAAATTGCCCTTTCCGTCAACCAGAGGGACAGAGCGCTTGAAATCCTGGCTCATCACGACCATGGTCTCATAGATGGAGGAATCGCCGTGCGGATGGAAACGTCCCATACAGTCACCTGTGATACGGGCGGACTTCATTTCCTTCCGGTCATGATGGACATGGAGATCATCCATATCATACAGAAGACGTCTCTGTACGGGCTTCAGGCCGTCACGGATATCCGGGACGGCACGGGCGGTAATAACGGACATGCTGTAATCCAGATAGGATTTCTGCATTTCGTCGCTGTATTCGGTTCGGAGTATTTTCTCGGGCATACAAACCTCTGTTTCAGATATTCGAAATGTTTCGTATCTGCAGGCCTTTCTTCGGAGCCTGAACATCCTTCATGGAAAACACGCCTAAAGGCATTCGGAAAACGCATAACTCGCTTTGCTCGGACAGTATGCGTTTTCCTCATAACGGCCTGTTCTCCATGTATGAGGATGTTAGACGGCTCCTGCAGATGTCCTGCAGATATCGAACATTCCAGACATTGTATTACTGGATAAGCAGTAAAAAGAGTTCCTTTTACTTAAGTATCGATCTCGGCTTCATGTGCGTGTGCATAGATGAAGTCACGTCTTGGAGCGACGTCGGATCCCATCAGCATCTCGGTGACCTCCGAGGCAAGTCTGGCATCTTCGATCTCGACCCTCTTTAACACACGCCGCTCAGGGTCGAGCGTGGTCGCCCAGAGGTCGGGCGGATCCATCTCGCCGAGACCCTTAAAGCGCTTCAGCTCGTATGTCGAGGGCTCATGGTTCTGCTGATATTTCTGCAGCTCCCGGTCATTGTACATGTACTGCGGCTTCGCGTTCCTTGCCTTGGGCGTGACCAGATATAAAGGCGGCATGGAAACGTAAACATGGCCGTTATAGATCAGCTCCGGCATGAAGCGGTAGAAGAATGTCAGAAGCAGCGTATCGATATGGCTGCCGTCGACATCGGCATCGGTCATGAGGATGATCTTATGATAGCGGAGCTTTGTAATGTCAAAGTCGTTGCCGTAGCCTTCAGAGAATCCGCAGCCGAAGGAGTTGATCATGGTACGGATCTCGGCATTGGCAAGGACCTTGTCAATGGAAGCCTTCTCAACGTTAAGGATCTTGCCGCGGATCGGCAGGATCGCCTGGAACTCCCTGTTCCGTCCGGTACCGGCGGAGCCGCCTGCAGAATCACCCTCAACGATGAAGATCTCGCACTTTTCCGGATCCTTCGAGGTGCAGACCTTGAGCTTGCCGTTGGAATCAAAGGAAAACTTGCTCTTTGAGAGCATGTTCGTCCTGGCCTTTTCCTCGGCCTTGCGGATCTTTGCGGACTTTTCGGCACATCCGATGATTGCCTTGATCGTCTCGACATTTCGGTCGAAATAGTGCTCGAGCTTCTCTCCCGTCACCGCGGCAACGTCCACAGAGGCCTCGGCCGAGGCGAGCTTGGTCTTGGTCTGGCCCTCAAAGATCGGATCCCGGTATTTGATGGCAATGACGCAGGTCATGCCGTTTCGGGTATCTGCTCCGGTAAAGTTGGCGTCCTTATCCTTCAGGATGCCCAGCTGTTTTGCATAGGAGTTGATGAGCTGGGTATAGCGCGCCTTGAAGCCGGTGATGTGGGTGCCGCCCTCCTGTGTGAATATATTGTTGCAGAATCCGTGAATGTTCTCCTCGAAGGCATCCACGTACTGGAAACAGCACTCTACCTCGGTATCGCCGCTGCGGTCCTTGAAATAGATCAGAGGCGTGACGGTCTCCTGACCCTTATTGAGAGCTGTGATGTATGCCCGCAGTCCGTCCGGTTCATGATAGACGATGGTCTCTCCGGCACCGTCTGAGGAAAGCTCGGCTGCAGAGTCGGTGGCACTTCCCTTCTGCTGTTCGAAAGCCTCGTCCGAGGCTGCCACGGAGAGCGCATCGAGACCAAAGGAGATCTGTCCGTCGTCACCTGCCACCAGCAGCTCCTGATGGACCTTGGGTGCGGAGAACTCCCGCAGATCGCGGAAATAGATCGTAAGCTCCGGGTTGAGGTAGGCAGTCTCATGCAGACGGGATTTGATCCACTCGCTCTTGAAGACCGTTTTCTCGAAAATGGTATCATCCGGGGTAAAATTGATCCTGGTGCCGGTCTGCTTTGTCTTTCCGACGACCGGGAGCAGTCCGTTGATCAGCTCCGTAGTCGGAATGCCCCTCGAATAGGAATCCCGATAGATCTTCCCGTCTCTTGCCACTTCGACCGTCATCTGACTGGAAAGCGCATTAACAACGGAAGAACCCACGCCGTGAAGTCCTCCCGAAGTCTTATATGCCTGATTATCAAACTTACCGCCGGCGTGCAGTGTCGTCATGATGACACGCTCCGCGGAAACGCCCTTCTGATGCATATCCACAGGCAGTCCGCGTCCGTTATCCTGCACGGTGCAGGATCCGTCCTTCTCCAGCGTAACACGGATCTCCGTACAGTAACCGGCAAGATGCTCATCAACAGAGTTGTCGAGGATCTCATAGACGAGGTGATTGAGTCCCTTGGAACCAACGCCTCCGATATACATGCCGGGACGGGTCCGGACCGGCTCGAGACCTTCCAGGACCGTAATACTGTCTGCGTTATAGCTTTGCGTTTTAGCCATTTTTACCCCTAAATCTTGTGTTTTTTACTTTTGCTGCGCACATTGTACCATAAATGTAGGGCGATTAAACCGACCGGATCAAGATTTAAGAAA
>CAMNFX010000144.1 GCA_946537585.1 uncultured Lachnospiraceae bacterium | reverse complement strand
CAGACCAATGAAAAAACCAGGCCGTCCCTGCATATGAGCAAAAGTACCCGGCAGAAGGTCCTTTTCTTTCTGCTGGGAACCTTGCTGTGCGTGCTGGCGCGCCAGTTCGGGCGCTTTCCCGGCCGGGCGCTTGATACCGTTCTGTATGGAGGCCTGTTTATAGCCTGGGCGCTGACCGTGAACCGGCGCATCCTGAACACATATACCAGGAAGACCCTGACCGGTCTGGTCTGGTATATGCTGTTTCTTTTTGTGTGCCGGGGATGCAGATACAGCTTTTTTGAGGGAGACATGCTGTTAAGCCGGCTCCTTTGGTATGCATACTATGTGACCTTTCTCACGGTCCCACTGCTCTGTTTTTTTGCTGCGGACAGTCTGGATGAGGAGGGCTACAGCTATCGTGGTTTCCAGACAGGTCTCATTGCAGCGGATACGATCCTGTGCATTGCCTTTATTACCAACGATTATCACCACCTTGCCTTCGGGGATCTGGGACTTGGCAACATGGCGGACTACCATTCCTACGGACCGCTGTATTATTTAGCGCTGGTCTGGATCGTTGCGCTGCTGCTTGCCACGATGCTGCGGCTTTTGAGCAGGATCCGTATATGGAGAAATCTTTCCTATCCGTGGCTGCCGCTTTGGGTCCTGCTGCTGTTTGGCTGCTGGTTTTTTATGAACCATTTGAACGGCGGACGAACCCAGGATATTATCTGGAGGCATTTATTCAATCTGCCGGAAATGTTCTGCCTCATGATCATCGCCTTCTGGGAGAGCTGTATCCAGATCGGCCTTGTACCGTCCAATACAGACTATGAGAACATCATCCGCCGGTCCGGAATTGCGGCAGTCTTTACGAATGATGATGAAAGCCGCTATCTGGTGTCGGAAAATGCTCTGATCCCGGAAGGCATCAGAGTGGATGATGTTGCGGGAAAGCCCCGGAATCTTGATAAAAACACAGTTCTGTACGGAAGGAAACTCGAGGGCGGCGGGATCCTCTGGACCGAAGACTTAAGTACGATCAACCGATATAACGAGGCACTGACAGATGCCGGCGAGCAGTTGTCGGAGGAAAACACACTGCTGCAGGCGGAAAACGAGTGGAAAGAACAGCACTATACTCTGGAGGTGCAGAACCGCCTTTATGATGATATCAACCGACTGGTATCTCCCCAGCTTAGTAAGATCCGTGAGGAGATCAGCTTTCTTAAGAAGGAGCCGGACGGGCCGGATCTTCGGCCAAGACTTGCCGTATTGTCTTTTTTGGGCGCTTATGTAAAAAGAAGGGCAAATCTGACGCTGATCTCCATGGAGCGAAAGGATGGGAGGATCCCGCTGAAGGAGCTTTTGCTCTCTGTCCGGGAGTCTCTCGAATATCTGAAGCTTACCGGTATCGTGACGGGAATGTATGAAACGGCAGGCGAGCTGTATCCTGAAGCCGGGCAGGTGTTGCTTGCGTATGACTTTTTCCAGATGATCACAGAGCAGGTGCTTTCGGAGATCACAGCCCTTCAGGTTCGGCTCACACAGGAAAAGGACGGCTGGAGGCTCCGCCTGGTATTGGCAGATCCGAAAAGCATGCCCTCCGCGGAATGGAAAAGCACGGAAGTGGCAAAGGCACGGGGAAATGTCCGGATATATATGGAAGATGAGACCGGATATGCGGAGATCTGTTTCAGGGACTCAAATCACAAAACAGTGAAAGAGTACGGAGCCGGAGCAGGTGCTTTTGCGGCTGAATCAGCCAAAACAGCCGGCGCAGCAGAGAGGGGGACAGGTTTATGATGACCATGGATTCTCTCTCGATCCTGACCCGCGGGCTGATGGCGCTCTGGCTGCTGCTCCTGCTTTATGTCGGGTTCTTCATACTGTTTCGCTATGTACAGCGTCACCGCTGGTGGGTCCGCTATATTCCGCTTCTGATCCTGATGGTACTGGAGTATACCCTCTTTCAGGCTGTAATGCATGTTACTTATGTCATCCTGGCACTGGAGGAGCCCGGATGGATCTACTCGGTATTCCATTCATTGCCTTTTTTGGGGGTGAGCTTCGCAGAGCTTGTGATGACGGCATATACCGTATATTTATGGTGGAGGACCTGGAAGTGGCAGAACCGGCATATCACCGGAAGCTCTGTAAAAGAAGGCGTGGACTCGCTTCCGACCGGTCTTTTGTATTTCTGGGATGACGGGCGCATCAAGCTGGTGAACCGGCGGATGATGGAGATCACGCGCCGGCTGACCGGACTCTCCCTGCAGGATGGAAGGCGCCTCATGACAAGGCTCTGGGAGGGACAGGAGCCGGATAAGGACTCGATCCTTCAGCTCCCGGACGGGAGCCATTGGAGCTTCCATCACCGGGAACTGATGATGGAGGGAGAGAGGCTCCATGAACTGATCGCAGCGGATGTTTCTGAGGAATACCGCCTTCGGGAAGAGCTCGCAGAGGAAAACCGCCGGCTTGCTGCCATGAACCGCCGTCTGCAGGACTTAAATGACATGATCGGTGAGATCACGGTGGAAAAAGAGACACTGGCAGCCAAGATCCGCATCCATGATGAGACCGGACGGACAATGCTTGCGACCCGCCGGTTTCTGGAGAGCAAGGACAGCGGCATCACCCGGGAGGAACTATTTACCATGTGGGAACGGGTCGCGGCGCTTCCTCTGAACGATGAGGCGGGAAATCACACAGAGGATATCACGGCGGATCTTCACGAAGCGGCGGATGCGATCGGACTTGAGCTTACATTGACCGGAGAGGCAAAAACCAGGCTGGAGCAGAGGCTGCTGCTGGCAGGGGCCAGGGAGTGCCTGACCAATGCCTACCGCCATGCAGGGGCGACCAGACTCCTGATTTCCATCGAACGCCCCGGAGAAAAAGCGGGAAAAGACAGTTCCCCGGGATCTTCCGTCGAAAAGGAGGATTACAGGCCGCCTGACACCGTGATAAGCTATAGGAACAACGGAACGGCACCCGAGGGACCGATCCGGGAGGGCGGCGGACTGTCGTCGCTTCGGCGGATCGTGGAGAGCGAGGGCGCTGTGATGGAGACAGAATACAAGCCGGAATTCTGCCTTCGAATCAGGATCCCGTACCAGTTTTAGCTGCTTTGGAGGAAAGTAACAATGGCAGAAGTGAATGCGCAGGAAACAGTAAATAAAAGACAGCTGAAGACCAGAGTCATGCTGGTCGAGGATCAGCGCCTCGTGCAGCAGTTCCTCGAGGACATCGTCAATGACAGCGACCGGTATGAACTCGTGGCTTCGCTTCGCAACGCTGATCTTGCGGACGTGTACTGCGAGAGGGAGCAGATCGACCTGATCCTGATGGATGTCTATACCGCCGGCGGTGCCAGCGGACTTAATGCTGCCGCGAGGATCAAGAAAAAGCACCCGTATATCCGGATCATTGTGATCACCTCCATGCCGGAGGTATCCTATCTCGACCGTGCCAGAGAGATCGGGGTTGAGAGCTTTTGGTACAAGGAAGTCGGCGATGAACCGCTGATCAATGTCATGGACAGGACCATGGCGGGAGAATCCGTCTATCCGGACCGCACACCGGAGCTCCAGTTCGGAAACATTTCTTCGTACGAGTTCACGGAGAGGGAACTGGAGATCCTGAGGGAGCTTACCAGCGGCGATACCAATGAGGAGATCGCCGACCGGCTCTTTATTTCCAAAAACACGGTCAAGGACTATGTGACCAAGATGCTGATCAAAACCGGATTCCGTTCGCGTACAGAGCTTGCGGTCAAGGCCCGCGAGCTGGGACTGGTCGTAAGGGAAGAGCTTTGA
>CAMNFX010000143.1 GCA_946537585.1 uncultured Lachnospiraceae bacterium | reverse complement strand
TCGATGGTGGAATAGATCGCGCGGATCGCGTCATGGTACCTCTCCTCCGGAACACCGATCAGCAGGTTCAGCTTGCCGGCACCCTGATTGATCGTGCTGATGGAAACACCCGCGCGCGTGAGGGAGTCCAGAACGCGGACATTGGCATCAGAGGACTCCGTCCCCTGTTCACCCACGACCGCGATCATGGAGAGGTGCTCCTTGAGACCGAGGTAATCCGGCTTCAGCTTGTCTTTGATCTCGGTGAACAGATCTTCCTTGCAGGGATCCAGCAGGTCGCTGCGGATCACCAGGGTGACTGTATCGATCCCCGTCAGGCACTGCTCAAAGGGAAGCTGGCGGTTTTTGAAGATATCCAGGATGATCGCGGTAAATCCGGACTCATCACTGACCATCAGCTTTTCGATCTGAATGACCGACATTCCTGTAAGGCCGGCGACGCCTACGATCGGTTCCTTCATTTCGCCCTTGGGGAGCTTGCGGACGATAATGGATCCGGTATCCTCAGGCCGGTTCGTGTTGCGGATGTTGATCGGGATGTCAAGGTCCGATACCGGCATGACCGCGTCGGTATGAAGCACCGAGGCACCCATGTAGGAAAGCGTCCTCAGCTCGCGGTAGCTGACGTAGCGCACCTGTTTGGGCTGCTTTACGATCCGGGGATCCGCCGCAAGCATTCCCGATACATCGGTCCAGTTTTCATACAGATCCGCGCCGATCGCTGCAGCGACCAGGCTTCCGGTCACATCGGAACCGCCTCTCGAAAAGGTATGGATCACGCCCTCCATATCCGCGCCGTAGAATCCGGCTATAACAGCATTCTGAAGAGGCCGGAGGGCGGCGCCGAGAGTCCTCCTGGTAAGGAGCGGATCCAGCTTTCCGGAAGGATCAAAACAGATGCACCATTCCGGATCGACAAAGGTATATCCCAGCCAGGCTGCAAGAATACGGGAATTCAGATATTCTCCGCGGCTTATGACATAATCCTTCCGGGGGCTTTCGCCAAGGTGCTCCCGGAGCTTTTGGATCTCCTCATCTAAGGGGAAGTCCAGTTCAAGGTCCCGTATGATTTCCGCAAAGCGGTCCCGGACTGATGTCAGGCAATCTTCAAACTCCTGACCGGCAGCAGCCTTTGTATAGCACTTTAATAAAAGATCCGTGACCTTTATGTCCTTTGAAGAACGTTTGCCCGGAGCGGACGCCACGATAAACCTGCGCGCCGGATCGCTTCGGACGATCTCTTTGATCTTTTTAAACTGCTCGGCGTCTGCCAGCGAGGTCCCGCCGAATTTTGCAACTGTCGTTTTCATGCCTTCCTCCCCAATGCAAGGTTATCTTAAGAGTCATGGTTCAGTACTGATTCAGGAAAGGCCTGAAACAGTACTTTTGAGATATTATACATGAATGGATAGCGGATGGCGAGAAAAAGCGATGTAAAGAGGGGGCTCAAAAATACTGCACAGTGCTAAGATTACGTAAAATAGACTCCAAAACCGCCAAAATTGAAAGAAAGCAGGTATAGTATTCCCATGAAACAAAAGGACCATAAAAATCACAACCTGCAGGACTGGCTGGTCACTGTCTGCATACTGGCCTTCGGTCTTCCTGATCCTGCTGTGATCGGGTATTGAACTGATACAAAAGAATAAGAAATAAACCGTCCGCCCGGGCATGACTTATGACAGTACATGCCCGGGCTGTTTTCATGTATTTTTCTTTTACGCTGTTTCTGTTATACTTAAAGCTGTGAGTTATAAGCCTGCTGTTTCCTGCCTGTTCTGGTGGGCAGAGTATCAGGGAAAGCCGGCGGGAACAATTTCGACAGAATGAATATGCCGGACAGATGTCCGGATCATGTGAGGAGAATGATTAATGAAAGCAAAGGTTTATTTTACGAAAACGATCACTCCGGAAAAGGTCCTTGAAATGTACCGGCTTCTCGGGAAGGAGCTTCCCGGAAAGGTAGCCGCCAAGGTGCACAGCGGTGAGGAAGGAAACCAGAACTATCTGAAACCGGCCTTCTGGGGTCCGGTGATCGATGCTCTCGGAGCAACCGTAGTCGAGTGTAATACCGCCTATGAGGGTGAGCGCAATTACTCGGACAAACACAAGAAGCTGCTGGCAAACCACGGCTGGACAAAGTACTTTCAGGTCGATCTGATGGATGAGGAAGGCCCCGATCTTATGCTCCCGATCCCGGACGGCAAGGTGCTTAAGGAGAATTTTGTCGGCAAAGATCTGAAGAATTATGATTCCATGGTCGTACTGGCTCACTTCAAGGGACATCCCATGGGAGGATACGGCGGAGCACTGAAACAGCTTTCCATCGGCTGCGCATCTTCTGAAGGAAAGGCGTGGATCCACTCCGGCGGTAAGCTGAAGGATCAGACGGTTGTCTGGAACAACCTTCCTCCCCAGGATACCTTCCTTGAGGCGATGGCGGACGCGGCATCCTCTGTCGTTTCCTTATTTGGAGGCGTGGGCGGCAATATCGCCTTCCTTAACATCATGTGCAACATGTCTGTGGACTGTGACTGCTGCGCCGTCGCGGAGGATCCCTGCATGAAGGACATCGGCATCCTTGCTTCCCTCGATCCGGTGGCAATCGACCAGGCCTGCATCGATCTGGTCAATGCTTCCGACGATCCCGGAAAAGCGCATCTTCTCGAGCGGATCAACAGCCGGAACGGTATCCATACGATCGAGGCGGCAGCAGCACTTGGCTTTGGCAGCAGGGAGTATGAGCTGATCGAGGTCGAATAAAACCTGTGCCTTGCATCTGCTTTTTGTGAGGTAGAAAGCATTATGATCGAACTGATAATCATTATCGCACTGATCGCGTATTATATTTCCAGAAATCCGGAGCTGAAGGAGAAGATCCGCGAGGCCTTTTCCAGCAGCGGAAAGTCCGGAAGAAAGGACAGCGGGCCGACGGTGGTGGATGCCGACGGCAATACGGTGCGTGCACCGAAAAAACCGGTCGACTTAAAGCCGCTTCGCCGGATCGTCACGGCCGTGGTCATTCTGGGCGTGCTCGGAAGCATTGCCCTCGGAAGCTATTACAATGTCAATGAGCAGGAAAATGCTGTCGTCACCATGTTCGGAGAGGTGATCCGGACGGATACGGCAGGCCTGCATTTCAAGATCCCCTTCCTGCAGCGGGTGCACCTTGTGGACATCACGACCCACGGCACCGGCATCGGTTATCAGGTCAGCGATGACGGGCAGAACTTTTCTGCGGATACCGACGGCATTATGATCACGAAGGACTTCAATTTCATTGACATCGACTTCTATATGGAGTACAAGGTCTCGGATCCGGTGGCGTATCTCTTCAATTCAAGAGAGCCGGAGCAGGTCCTGAAGAACATCGCGCTTGCAAGCATCCGCTCCACGATCATCAATTACGATGTGGATGATGCCATTACCACAGCCAAGACCCAGATCCAGTCCGAGGTGCGTGAAAAGATGGCTGAGGCCCTGGCGGAGCAGAACATCGGCCTCAGCGTGGTCAATATGACGGTCCAGGACGCGGAGCCTCCGACAGATGAGATCATTCAGGCATTCAAGGCCGTCGAGACCGCAAAGCAGGGCAAGGATACTGCCGTCAACAACGCGAACAAGTATAAAAACGAGCAGGTGCCCGCTGCGGAAGCGGAAGCGGACCGGATCCTGCAGAATGCGGAAGCAAACAAGGCTTCAAGGATCGCGGAGGCAGAGGGCCAGGTGGCACGCTTTAATGCCATGTACTCACAGTATGAGCTTAATCCCCTGATCACCAGACAGAGGATCTTTTATGAGACCATGGAGGA
>CAMNFX010000142.1 GCA_946537585.1 uncultured Lachnospiraceae bacterium | reverse complement strand
GAGGAGCTGCACAGACAGGAGCACAACATCGAAATGATTGCTTCTGAGAGCACTGTTCCGCTTGAAGTCATGGAGCTTTCGGGATCGGTATTCACCAATAAGACCCTTGAGGGACTTCCCGGAAAGCGTTTCCAGGCAGGCTCCGAGGTCGCGGATAAGATCGAGGAGCTCGGCTGGAAGAGAGCCAAGGAGCTGTTCGGCGCAGAGCATGTGAACCTGCAGGCATATTCCGGCTCCACCGCAAACTATTCGGTATTCGCGGCGATCCTGGATCCCGGCGACGAGATCCTGGCCATGCGGCTCGACCAGGGCGGCCATCTGACCCACGGTTCTTCTGCAAACTGGGTCAGCAAGATCTACCATCATGATTTTTACGGCGTCAATCCCGAGACCGAGCAGATCGATTATGATGCCCTCGAGCAGAAGGCAAAGGAAGTAAAGCCCAAGCTCATCATTGCAGGCGCTTCCGCATATCCGAGACTGATCGATTATGAGCGCATGGCAAAGATCGCGGAAGAGGTCGGCGCGTATCTGATGGTCGATATGGCGCACATAGCCGGCCTTGTTGCGGCGAAGCTCATCCCGAGCCCGATCCCGTGGGCGGATTTCGTCACCTCCTCCACCACCAAGACCTTCTGCTCGGCCCGTTCCGGCATGGTCTTCTGTAAGGAGAAGTACGCAAAGATCCTCGACCGCGGCACCTTCCCGGGAAGCCTCGGATCCATCCATCTGCATACCATGGCAGCCAAGATCTGGTCCTTCAAGTATGCGGCAAGCCCTGAGTTCAGGGCTATCATGCAGCGTGTCCTGGATAATGCCAAGACCCTTTCCTCTGCACTGATCGAGCGCGGTTTCCGTCCGGTTTCCGGCGGTACGGACAACCACCTGCTGCTTGTAGACCTTCGTCCGAAGAACATCACCGGCAAGGATTTCCAGAATGCCCTCGACTCTATCGGCATCACGGTCAACAAGAACCAGATCCCGTTCGATCCGGCTTCACCGTTCGTCACCAGCGGCGTCCGTATCGGCATGACCTCCACCGCACAGCGCGGCTTCGGAAAGGATGAGATCATCCGCATTGCCGATATCATGGCAAAGGTAGCGGAAGCTCCGGACAATGCAGCCGTTCTCGCAGAGTGCAGGAAGGAAGCAGAGGATATCGTCTCCGCATTCCCGCTGTATCCGGCAGGCGCATTTGACGACTGATCATAAGCTTCGATCACAGAAAAAAAGCTTGAAACATGGCCCGCTGGCTTGTCAGACCCGCATGTCCGGCAAGTCAGTGGGATTTTACACTATAAAGGGCACATTTGAAGTGAAATCGAAAGGCCCGGAGTGTCCGGGAGAAAGGAAGATCCCGTCATGATAAGAAAACGGGAAACAGGGCTTTTGCCACGGTATCCCGGGATAAATGACAGATTACGTGTGAGAGGAAATGTTCGATATTGAGAAAATGAAGCAGGAGATCCCGGTGGTCGCAGATATCGCGGCAGCAAAGGAAGTGGCCTGGATCAATCCGAAGAAAGAAGCTTTTGAGAAAGCGGCAGCCAAAATGGAGCTTTCCCGGAAGGATATGGATGACGCGGAAGCGCGCTTAAAGCGCTTTGCGCCGCTTATCATGAAGGTCTTTCCCGAAACAGCAGACCGGGGAGGCATCATCGAGTCGGAGCTTACAGAGATCCCGAAGATGAAGCAGCTTCTGAAAGAACAGTACGGAGCGGATCTCAGAGATGCCAGACTATTCTTAAAGCGGGACAGCGACCTTGCAGTCGCAGGCTCCGTCAAGGCCCGGGGAGGCATTTACGAGGTCTTAAAGCACAGCGAGGATCTGGCCATTGAGGCGGGGATCTTAAGCGGGTATGAGGATGATTATACAAAGCTTGCATCACCCGATGCACGTGCGTTTTTTTCGGCCCGCAAGGTACAGGTGGGATCCACCGGAAACCTGGGTGTATCCATCGGCATGATGAGCGCTGCGCTCGGCTATCAGGCCATCGTGCACATGTCTGCGGATGCCAAGCAGTGGAAGAAGGACTATCTCCGCGCGCATGGCGTGACGGTCGTGGAGTATGCCGGAGACTATGGAAAGGCGGTAGCCCAGGGACGAGCCGAATCTGATGCGGATCCCATGAGCTACTTTGTGGATGATGAGAACTCCCGCGATCTCTTTATGGGATACTCCGTCGCGGCAGAACGTCTTGACGGACAGCTGAAGGCGCAGGGCGTCACTGTGGATGAGGATCATCCTCTGTTTGTATACATTCCCTGCGGTGTCGGAGGAGCGCCGGGCGGCGTGACCTTTGGATTAAAGGAGCTTTACGGAGACAACGTGCATGTCTTCTTCGCAGAGCCGGTACAGGCCTGCTGCATGCTCATAGGCCTTGCGACAGGACTTCATTCAAAGATCTCGGTCCAGGACATTGGCCTCAGCGGTCAGACCCATGCGGACGGTCTTGCGGTAGGACGGCCCTCCGGCTTTGTCGGAGGCGTTATGGAGCCCCTCCTTTCCGGAGAGGTCACCGTCGAGGATGCCAGGCTCTACGACTACATGCGTGCGCTCTATGACAGCGAGGGCCTCTTCATCGAGCCCAGCTCCTGCGCAGCCTTTGAGGGTGCGGTCGCAGCCGGAAAAGCCGCAGAGTTCAGAAGCTATATTGAAGAAAACGGACTTACCGGAAAGATGGATCAGGCCTCCCACATCGTCTGGGCGACCGGCGGAAAGCTGGTCCCGCAGCCCGTACGCGATGTCTTCATGGGAACCCATCTGTAAGATGAAGCTTTAGAAACTATTCCTAAAATCGGCTCCGGACTATGCCTTCTAAGTGTACGGCAAAAGACTGTAAATGGCAAGAAAGGCCCAAAGAAAGGCATAATTGATACATGCGGCGCCCTTTTGGAGTAGTATAATTTAAAATATAGAAACATATAATGTCTCAACATAGATATTTCAGAAAAGGAGACAAGTATTATGGGACAGTTAGAAGGGAAAGTAGCAATTATCACAGGCTCGACGTCCGGTATGGGAAGAGATACGGCGTACCGCTTCGCCGCGGAAGGTGCTAAGGTAGTGGTCACCGGCCGTAACGAAGGAAGAGCAAAGGCAGTCGTTGATAAGATCAAGGAAGACGGCGGCGAAGCCATCTATGTGCTGGCGGATACCTCCGACCTTTCCAGCGCAAAGAAGATCTTTGACGCATGTATGGATGCGTATGGAACGGTCGATATTCTGGTCAACAACGCCGGACAGCTTTCCACCACTCCGTTCCTGGAGCTTACGATGGAGGAGTGGACTGCAGTCATGAACGTCAACATCAACATGGCGATCCTGCTGGGCCAGATGTGCGCAAAGGTCATGAAGGAAAAAGGCGGCGGACACATCGTCAATATCGGTTCCGTAGCCGGTACCTCCGCCCGCTGGGGCGCGACTGCGTACTGCACATCCAAGCACGCGATGAACGGCCTGACAGCAGCAATGGCCCGTGAACTCGGCCCGGATGTCCATGTCAACGGCATCTGCCCGGGCGCGATCCTTACCGCCATGCTGGAATCCATCGGCGGTGAAAAGGCCGCAGAGGAACTCGGCATGACCGCCATGAGCCCCTTAAAGAGAGTCGGCAAGGGCAGCGAGATCGCTTCCACGGTCCTTTTCCTCGCAACAGATGCGTCTTCCTACATCGACGGACAGATGATCCGTGTGGATGGCGGCGTGGACTGCTGATCCTGCGCCGAAGAATACAGCATCTGCTCATGCTGAAGATCTGAGCTGTTTTCTTCTGAAAACTAAGCTTTTCATCTGAAAACACCGGACTCCAGGGGTGTAAAACAGAAGTAAATTGTTAATAAAAACA
>CAMNFX010000141.1 GCA_946537585.1 uncultured Lachnospiraceae bacterium | reverse complement strand
TGATCAACGATATTCTGGATATATCAAAGGTGGAGAGCGGAAAGCTGAAGCTGAGTCCTCTGAGCTTCTCCATTGTGGAAACGGTCGAGAACCTTGTAAATATTTCCCAGCCGATGATCAAGGAAAAGAATCTTGAGTTCAGCTTCCACATCAATCGGATGGAAAAGGAGTATCTGTATACGGACCAGCTCCGCCTGAATCAGATTTATATCAA
Organism: uncultured Lachnospiraceae bacterium; assembly: GCA_946537585.1. Classification (GTDB taxonomy): domain Bacteria; phylum Bacillota; class Clostridia; order Lachnospirales; family Lachnospiraceae; genus Avilachnospira. Next base: position 3,644 of record CAMNFX010000141.1, on the reverse strand, counting down.
TATCCTCTCCAATGCCATCAAATACACGGAGCCCGGCGGGCGTGTGAGCGTGGAGCTGCACGAGGAGCCGAGCACCGTGCCCGGCAGCGTCCGGCTGACCTATGTCGTGGCGGATACGGGCATCGGCATGAGCCCCGAATTCATGGAAACCATGTACCAGCCGTTTTCCCGCCAGACGGACAGCCGCGTCAACAGCGTTCAGGGAACGGGCCTCGGTCTGGCCATTACCAAGCAGATGGTCGATCTGCTCGGCGGCACGATCGACTGTAAGAGCGAACCGGGCAAGGGAACTGTATTTACGGTCCTGCTGGATATACCCGTTGCCGACAGACAGCGGGACGATATGCGGCTTGAGCCCATGGATGTTCTGGTCGTGGATGATGATGAGGTCGTGCTGAAGACAGCCGCTGACATGCTCAGCTCTCTCGGGGCGTCACCCGAGGAAGCGCGAAGCGGTGCGGAGGCGCTCGGCATGATCGAGCACCGGCACAGCCTGGGGCAGGACTACAGTATTGTCATTGTTGACTGGAAAATGCCTGATATGGACGGCCTTGAGACGATCCGGCGGATCCGCTCTCAGACCGGCGCATCGATCCCGATCCTGCTGATCTCCGCATATGACTGGTCGGATATCGAAGATCAGGCAAAGGAAGCGGGCGCAAACGGTTTCGTCAGCAAACCGCTTTTCCGTTCCACGCTCTATGACAGGATCAACGATCTGCTGGGCAAAGAATCCGCATCCATTGAACCTGAGGATGATTATTCCGATCTGCAGGGAATGCACATCCTGATCGCCGAGGATAATGAGATCAACTGGGAAATCATTTCCGCCATGCTTTCCATGTTCGGGATCGATTCGTCCCGGGCGGAAAACGGCCGGATCTGCGTGGATATGATGCGCTCCGCCGAAAAGGGCAGCTACGACCTGATCTTCATGGATATACAGATGCCCGAGATGAACGGTCTGGACGCCACGAGAGAGATCCGGAGATCGGAAGACCCCTGGGTATCCTCCATTCCTATTATCGCAATGACGGCGGACGCATTTTCCGAAAATGTCACGGAATGCCTGAATGCAGGCATGAACGGACATATCGCGAAGCCCGTCGATATCAAATTAGTCATCCGTGAAATCCGAAGGATCAAAGACGAAAGAGGTGCATTATGAAAAAGACGATGAGTGTTTTCCTGCTGGCGCTGACTGTCCTGGGTCTTAGCGCGTGCTCGCAGAAGGCGCCCGAGGTGCCGGCAGCCGCCGTGAAGGAAGAAGGCTTTCAGCCGGCTCTGGATACCTCCTCCGGCTGTCATATCAATGTTGCCGGCGGATACAATAACTTCGAGGCGCTGGAGGCGGAGTTTGACCGCTTCAACGAGTATTATCCCGATGTGGAGCTGACGTTTACCAAGGTGGACGACTATAACAATATGATCGGCACGATCCTGAACGGGAATGCCGCCCCTGACATTTATGTCAACTATTCCTGGATGTATGGCCGGGAGCAGTACAAGGCTTCGATCGATCATGCGGAAAATCTGGCCGATCCGGCGCTTGGGCTCGATCTGGACTGCATCCGCAGCAACATTATCCTGAATACCGGTGACGGTACGCTTCCAATGGTTCCGGTTTTCTCGAATACCTACGGCATGCTGGTGAACAACAGCCTGTTTGAAAAAGAAGGCCTGGATGTTCCCACGACCTACGGTGAAATGGTGGAGGTCTGCAGCTCGTTCCGTGAAAAGGGCTATGCAAACCCGATGATGGGGTTCTCCAAAGAGGAGCTCACCTCGCTTTTCACTCTGACGTCCTATCCCTTCTTCTGCGAAACGGTGGCACAGAATGCAGAGGCTGTCAAAAAGCTCAATGCTCTTGACCCTTCGGCCGGCGAATACATGCGCCCCACCCTGGAGAAAATCGTGCAGTTCCTTGGCGACGGCTGTGTGGACCTGGAGGCCTGCAATGAGATCGAGAACAATTATGACGCCGTGATCCTTCGCTTTTTTGAGGGAGACGTGCCCATGATGATCTGCTCCGGAGATGCGGTTTCCGGAACAAAGAAGCGGGAGAGCCGGTCGGAGGCATTCATCGCCAATCCTTTTACCTACACCTTTGTGCCTGTTCCCATGTCGGATGAAGGCCCCTGCTTCCTGGATATGCCGAACCTGCAGTTCTCCGTCAACAGGGACAGCTCTAATCTGGATATGGCCAATGAATTCATGCGCTTCCTGATCACGACGCGCGAGCTGAATGAAATGGCGCAGAACAAGGGCCTGGTGGCGCCGACGAAGGACCTGTCGTTTGACCGTCTGTATGCCGCCTTCGGGGATGTTCCCGAATCCCGGATCGTGTCGCCCGAGCTCTTCGGGCTGACGGATGACGCGGTCATTCAGTTAAGGCGGGCGGTCTTCAGCGTCGCAACCGGTGAAATGAGCATCGATGAGGCGATTGCCGGCTATGGCAGCTTCTAAAAAATAAACGTATCGTTCGCTCCGCTCCGTCTGCGTGTCGCCTCCCACCACGATCTCCCGCCTGAGAGAGTGCGGCGTAAAATGTGTCAGGGAATGCGGAATGATCGCGAACGGCGAAAAATGTCCCTTCTTCCTGCCGGTGCGGTCTGCTATAATACTCAGAAGTTGCTTTGACCCATCCTAAAGATCAGGTAGTGGAGGGAGTGTATGGATAATCGTATGCCGGGCGTTTATGCCGCAGTGGTCCTCGGGAATTTTTTCTGGGGCATCAGCAATATCTGGACGAGGATCGCCATCAGTGTTGCGGATCCGGAGGTCCTGCTGACCTTTCGGTTTCTGACGGCATTTGCAGGCTTAAGCATTCTCATGCTGGTAAAAAGGGAGCAGTTCAGCATTCATAAGGGCACTTTTCCGGCGCTGGTAATGATGGCGCTGACCGAGCCTCTCATTTATTTCGGGGAGAGCTACGGGATCAAGTTTTCCAATGCGAGCTTTGCGAGTATGATCACGGCGGCGACTCCCATTACGGCGGCTTTTTTCGGCGCGCTGCTGCTAAAGGAGTATCCGTCCTTACGGAAGATCCTCTACAGTCTGCTTGCGGTGGCCGGCGTCATCGTGATCGCGGCGCAGGGAAGGAGCCTGGGATATGTGCATCCGGCGGGCGTGATCATTCTCCTTATTACGATCGTGATCACGGGCCTGTACCGCACGGTGAACCGGAAGGCGGCGGAGGATTACAGCAGCCTGCAGCGGACCTGGGCGGTTTTTCTGGTCTGCGCTGTTGTGTTTACGCTGACTTCGCTGGTCCGGAATCACGGGGATCTGAGTGTGTATCGGGAGGCCTGCAGCCACCCGGAGTTTGTTTCTTCTTTTCTGCTGCTGGCTTTGCTAAGCTCCGTGGCGGCGCATGTTCTGGTGAACTACGGGTACGGGTATCTTTCGGTGCTTACGGTGTCGATCTTCGCTGTTTTGCAGAATGTGATCGGCATTTTTGCGGGTGTTCTGATCCTGCATGAACCGATGACGCCGACGATCCTGATCGGCTCCGCCATGATCCTGGTCAGCATTTTCATGGTGAACCGGACGTAATAGGCCAGCTCACCGATGATCCTGGATACGATCCACGAATATCAGAAGGCGCTGGACAGCCTGGATTACCTGCTGTTCCAGACCGAGAA
>CAMNFX010000140.1 GCA_946537585.1 uncultured Lachnospiraceae bacterium | reverse complement strand
GTAGATCACGTCAAAAAATTTTACGGTCATTTCTGCGCGCTCGACGATCTTTCCATGGAGATCGGCGAGGGGGCTCTGTTCGGCTTCGTCGGACCGAACGGCGCAGGCAAGACCACGGCGATCCGCATCATGACCGGCATCATTGCCCCTGATGAGGGCTCTGTTACGGTCGGCGATCTTCCGGGAGGCTATGAGAATGCCGCGACCCGCAGCATGATCGGCTATATCCCGGATGCCTTCGGGATCTACAATAACTTAAAGGTCTCCGAGTATATGGAGTTTTTCTCGGCCTGCTACGGCTATGACGGCATGGAGTCGAGAAAGAAGACCGAGAACCTTTTAAAGTACGTGGAGCTTTCCGATAAAGCGGATTTCTATGTGGAATCCCTGTCCCGCGGCATGAAGCAGAAGCTTGCCTTAGCCCGCGCGCTGATCAATGATCCGCCGCTTCTCATCATGGACGAGCCGACCTCGGGCCTCGACCCCCGGACCCGCTATGAGTTCAAGCAGATCGTGGGCGAGCTTTCCGACCGCGGCAAGACCATCGTGATCAGCTCGCATATCTTAAGCGACATCTCCGAGCTCTGTACGGACATCGGCATCATTGACCAGGGCAGCATCGTCATGTCCGGCCGCCTGATGGACGTCATGAAGATCGTCACCGCGGAGAACCCCATCATCATTTCGATGGCAAAGCGCACGACCCAGGCGATCCGTTTCTTAAGGGATGAACCCAGGGTCCGCTCCATGGCGATCAAGGGAAATGATATCATGATCAATTTTGACGGCAGCACCCTGGAGGAGGCCGATCTTCTGAAACGCCTTGTCGAGGCCGGGCTGCCGGTAGCCGGATTCTCCCGGGAGAAGGGCTCCCTCGAATCCATTTTCATGCAGCTGACCGGCCACGGGGAAGAACACACGGTGGCAAGCTACGATGCAACTGAAGCCTATCATTAAACGGGATATGGAAATACGGAGCCGGGGATTCCTCTTCCCGGTGCTGATGACCGCCCTCAACGCGGTCCTCTTTCTCGTGGCTCTGCTCGGAAGCTTCGGCGTGATCTCCGGGATGCGGCAGAGCTACATCGCCGACTATCACGGGCTTCTTCAGATCTACCGGATCACCGTTCTCACGCAGTACATCCTGATCCTTTTGATCTCGCCCCTGTATACGCTCTCTGCGATCTCGGGCGAACGGGAGACAGGCACCTTTGACCTGCTCATCACGACGAGGCTCACCTCCTTTGACATCGTGACCGAGAAAATGATCTCGGCCTTCATCAGCGTCACGGTCATCATCATTTCCTGCCTTCCGGCCATGCTGATCCCGCTCATGTACGGCGGGGTCCCGGTGCAGAGCGCCGTCGGGCTCATGCTGCTCTTTATCCCCGAGGCGTTTTTCATGCTCTCCTGCGGGATGTTCGCAAGCGCTGTAAGCCGTTCGGTGGTCCGCAGCACCATCCTTTCCTACGGAATCGTGCTGGGCCTTGCCGCAGGCACCGTACTGCTCGCACTTTTGCTGAAGCCCTTTGGGATCAGCGGTCAGAACCGGGCGGCCTATCTGCTGACCATGAACCCGCTGACCCCGGTCTTTTCCGTCGTAACAAAGCAGACCGGAGACCCCAACGCGGTGCGCGGCGTTTTCCGTCTGCTGGGCCTTACCGCGGACAATGCCTACGCCGGGCATATCGTACTCGTCAGCGTCGTATGCCAGCTTGCGGCAGCCTTCGGGCTTCTGATCTTCTCCGTGATCAGCATCACGCCGGGACGGCGCCCGCTGCTTCGCACCGGTGTACGCAAGGAAAAAACGAAGGGAACAGAAGAAATAAGTTGAAAAAAGGCCTATTCTTTTGTACACTACTATTCCGGAATACAATGAAACGCAGAGATACGAGCGCGAAGCTCATATACTTTAAATAAAGGCAGCGAATGAAAAAGATTATTCTCACAGGCGGCGGTACGGCCGGGCATGTGACGCCCAATCTGGCCCTGGTTCCTGGTTTGCAGGAGCTCGGGTACGAGATCCTGTACATCGGCAGCCTGGACGGTATAGAAAAACAGCTGGTGACCCAGGCGGGACTTTCTTATGAGGGGATCTCCTCAGGAAAGCTGCGCCGCTATTTTGATCTCAAAAACTTCACGGATCCCTTCCGAGTGGGAAAGGGCTACGCCCAGGCCGTAAGCATTATCCGCCGCTTTAAGCCGGACATTATCTTTTCCAAGGGAGGCTTCGTGGCCGTCCCGGTCACCATGGCAGCAAAGACCTGCAAGGTGCCGGTCATTTCCCATGAGTCGGATATGACCCCCGGCCTTGCGAACAAGCTCGCTGCCCCCTTTGCGACAAAGATCTGCTGCAACTTCCCGGAGACGCTTAAATACCTTCCGAAGGGAAAGGGCGTGCTTTCCGGCTCCCCGATCCGAAAGGAGATCCTCACGGGAGACGCTGCAGCGGGCCTGAAATTCCTCGGATTTGACGGGGAGAAGCCGCGCCTTATGATCATCGGCGGCTCCCTGGGCTCCGTCCATGTGAATGAGGCCGTCCGCAGCATTCTGCCGCAGCTTTTAAAGCGTTTTGACATCATTCACATCTGCGGCAAGGGCAACCTCGACGAAACGAAGAAAGACCTTCCCGGCTACAGGCAGTTCGAATATGTGAGCAAGGAACTCAAGGACCTGTTTGCGGCAGCGGATATCGTGATCTCGCGTGCCGGGGCCAATGCCATCTGCGAGCTGCTGGCACTGAAAAAGCCCAACCTTCTGATCCCGCTTTCGGCAGCAGCAAGCCGCGGCGACCAGATCCTCAACGCGGAAAGCTTTGAAAAGCAGGGCTTTTCCATGGTGCTGAAGGAAGAGGACTTAAACGACGAGACATTGCTGAACAAGGTGAACGCCCTCTGGGAGATGCGAAAGAGCTTCACAGCGACCATGGCGGCATCCTCCTTACATAACGGCGTCGACACCATTCTCGAGCTGATCGAGAAATATCGAAAAAACAAGTAAATGAAACTGATTGAAGCAGCACACATTTTTTATGATTACCTGATCCGTGACGAAAACGACAACGTCATGGCGACGGAGCCTGCCCTTTCCGATTTCTCCCTGGAGATCGAACAGGGCTCCTTTGTGTGCCTGCTCGGACATAACGGTTCCGGCAAGTCGACCTTTGCCAAGCTCATCAACGCCATGAACCTCCCGAAGGAGGGTACGGTCCTGGTCTCCGGCATGGATACGCGGGACGAGGACAAGGTCTTAAATATCCGCATGAAGGCCGGCATGGTCTTCCAGAACCCGGATAACCAGATCATTTCCAATGTCGTGGAGGAAGATGTGGGCTTCGGTCCGGAGAATGTCGGCGTGCCCACCGATGAGATTTTAAGGCGTGTGGATGAAGCGCTCGATAAGCTCGGCATGACCGCCTACCGCCTGAAGTCCCCGAACCAGCTTTCCGGAGGACAAAAGCAGAGAGTCGCCATCGCGGGCATCGTAGCCATGCGGCCCGAATGCATTATCCTCGATGAACCCACGGCCATGCTCGATCCGACAGGACGTAAGGATGTGATCGAAGCCGTGTCGGAGCTCAATAAAAAGGAAGGCATTACGATCATCCTCATTACCCACTACATGGAAGAGTGTACGGGCGCGGACCGGATCGTGGTCATGGACCACGGCAGGATCGCCGAGGACTCCAAGGGGCGTCCCATGGACGGCACCCCGCGGGAGATCTTCTCGAGAGTGGAGGACTTAAAGAAGCTTCAGCTCACCGTTCCCGTCATTACCGAGCTTAGCCACGAGCTGAAAATGGCAGGCCTGCCCCTTCCGGACGGCATCCTTACGAGGGATGAGCTTGTAAAGGAGCTTTCCGGGCTGAA
>CAMNFX010000139.1 GCA_946537585.1 uncultured Lachnospiraceae bacterium | reverse complement strand
ATCCGTGGAACTGGGAGTATGACTGCGCAGAGTCCAAGGTTGCCGAGAGAAAGGCGCAGCTCGCAGCATCTGCTGAGTCACATATGAACTAAAGACTTAACATTTTTTATTTCGCATCCCCTCTTCTCCCTGAACCAGGAGATGACAAGACCCCCGGCTGCTTCCCATGACAGCCGGGGGTCAAGTTTTACCCTCGTATAAAAATCTCTATACCGATCAGAATGAGGATCAGGCCCCCGAAGACAGATGCTTTCCCGGAAAGCCGGGTCCCGAAGGTCTTCCCGATCAGCAGTCCGCAGATACAGATCACAAACGTGACTGCTCCGATGATCAGTGATTCAAGAATGGCCTCAAAGGCTCCATGACCCGCAATTGCAAAGCCAACGGAAAGTGCGTCGATCGATGTGGCGATCCCCTGAAGAAACAGGTCCTTCAGACTTACAGCAGGCTGTTCATCCGCTTCATTGCGCCTTAGTCCCTCCAGCAGCATCTTTCCGCCGATGTACAGAAGAAGGATCAGAGCGATCCATGGGACAAAACGCTGAAAGGTACTGAAAATACTTACAATGGTATGAACGCACACCCATCCGGTCAGAGGCATGAGGATCTGGAATCCGGCAAAGGTTCCCGCGATCAGACACATCTTTCTGCGGCTCATCCGCGGCTCATGGAGTGCATTGACCGCCGAAACGGAGAAAGCATCCATCGCCAGTCCGGCACCCAGGCCGACAGCATTCAATAAAAAAACCAATGTAGTATTCATGATTAGTAAAGTCAGTCCAGTTCACGAAATCAGATACCCCCTAAGACTATCCTATGAGTTATGTGTTAGTCAAGCGTAATCAGCTATGAGGTGATTCGTCGGAATGTAACAAAATTAAGAAAAGCTCCGATATCGCCTGACGGTATCGGAGTCATGTTTTTCTTTCTTAAAGCAAATTCTATTCAGCGAGCTTCAGAAGCTCCTGATACTTCTCCTTATAAATCTCATACTTCTCAGGGGCTCCCTCAAAGCCTCCGGCACGAAGGATCTCGGTAAGCTCCGACACCGGTTCAAAAACAGGCGTAAGGGAAAGGTTGCCGTAAACACCCTTTAAGGCATGTGCCGCTTCAAAGCCGGCTTTGATATCCCCGGCTTCCATGGCAGCGCGGAGCTTCTCCGTTCCCGACGTATCCTCCAGCGCTTTATTGACCATGCGAAGATAGAAATCCTCCCTGCCCATACACCTGGTCAGTCCGGACTGAACATCCGCGCCGAATTCCTGCAGCTTTTCCAATGTGATCATGATAAAACCTCCCGCAGATATGCCGCTTCCGGCGGACGTACAGCACCGCCTTCTTTGAAATCATTCCTACAAAATGCAATCTATGCTATAATAAAGCATACGATATGCCCTCATTTGTCCCTTAGCTCATACTGTGAATTGTCCAACAAATGGGCAACTTTCTATGAGCCACGCGCTTTCTACGCGAAAAATCGCTCCGAAATCGCTTCAAACATTCGGAATCCGCTCATTTTTCAAAGAAAAATGGCTGCTTCCTCATGTTTGGCGGGACCCATGAGTGCCTATCCGCATGCAAGCATGCGATATGCCCTCATTTGTCCCTTAGCTCATTCTATCATAAGGAGCCGTCTTATGCAAATTGATCCGCAGCTTAAGAGCTTTCTGGCTATTGCCATTGAACTGGGCGCTTCCGACATTCATATCTCAGTAGGAACGCCTCCGGTAGTGCGCCTGCATGACAGGATCCGACCGATCGAGGGCCAGCCAAAGCTGATGCCGGACGATACCCGGAGACTTTTGTTCAGCATCATTGATGACGACCACATGGCCACACTGATGGAAAACGGCGAGACGGATCTTTCCTACGGTATCCCTGAGCTGGGGCGGTTCCGCGTCAATGTATATAAGCAGCGCGGTTCCTTTGCCGCAGCCATCCGCATCATGCATACGACGGTCCCGGATCCGGAAAAGCTGGAGATCCCGCGTACCATCATCGATCTTTATAAAAAGAAAAGCGGTCTGGTGCTTGTGACCGGCCCCACCGGCAGCGGAAAATCCACAACACTTGCCGCCATTATCCAGCAGGTCAATCTCAACCGCTACTGCCATGTTCTGACGCTCGAGGACCCGATCGAATACCTCTACCGGCACAACTGCTCTCTGGTAGACCAGCGTGAGATCGGTCTCGATTCCAAGTCCTTTGCGAGTGCTCTCCGCGCGGCTTTGCGTGAGGATCCGGATGTGATCATGGTGGGAGAAATGCGCGACCTTGAAACGATCGCCACAGCGATCACTGCAGCGGAAACAGGCCACCTGGTCTTTTCTTCCCTGCATACCAACGACGCAGCCTCCACGATCAACAGGATCATCGATGTGTTCCCGGAAAACCAGAAGGAACAGATCCGCACACAGCTCTCCATGGTCACGGAGTCCGTTATCTCCCAGCGCCTTCTGCCAAGGGCAGACGGCAAGGGCCGCACAGCCTGCTTTGAGATCATGCACTGCAATCCTGCGATCCGCAGCCTGATCCGGGAAAATAAGATCCATCAGATCCCGGGCATCATCCAGACCAGCAGCAAGGCAGGTATGATCACCATGGATGAAGCTTTATACCAGGCAGTCTCAGAAGGACGCATCACCCGTGAAACAGCTCTGGAATACGCTTCTGATGCCCCTGCAATGGAGCTGCGCTTCGGAAGTGATCCTGTTACCGGCTCTTCCAAAGCTGCAGCGTCACAATCCTCTCCTGCCCCGGCACCAGAGCCCGCACGGCGTTTCCGCTGGTGATCAGGATGTAAGAAAGTCGGATGACGGCTCTTCAGGCGGTCCGATTCCATCCGCTTATAGAGCTTCATGATCAAAAAAACAGATAAACTGCAGTCCATTTAAATGATCGATACTTCGGGTAAAAGTGAATACAGCACCGTCTCCCACCGCTCCGGTTCCTCTCTCTTTCTTTTGGAGCTGATTATTGCGGTGGGCTTTTTTGCTGTCGCCGGCGTTGTCTGCATCAATATGTTCCTGCATGCCCACAGAGTCAGCGCTGCCGCCAGAGAAAAGACCGAGGCCGTCAGGATCAGCCAGAACTGTGCCGAGTGCTTTCTTGCCGCGGACGGTGATGACGATGAGTTTCATTCCCTTTTACAAAAGGCGTTTCCGGAGGCTGCCTTAAGCGAGAAAGAAGCCCCTGCAGCTTATGAGCTCCTTTTTTCCGAGGGAGGATACCGTGCGATCCTTACAGTAGAGCATACGGAAGACAACAGCATCAGCGGATCCGAACCTCATCTGAATACCCTTCATATCGGTGTAAACGGAAGCAACGGGGAGGAAGTATACCATCTGGATGTCAGCGACTTTCCGCAGAAGGGAGGCAGCTCATGAGTAAGAAAACAGGGCGTCTTGGCTTCAACAGCGGCATCTCCCTCTTTCTGGTGCTTCTGATCATCATGTGTCTTGTAAGCTTCGCATCCCTCTCCCTGACCAGCGCTCTTGCCGATATGCGGCTCAGCGAAAAGTATGCACGGCAGGTCGAGTGGTACTACAGTGCCAGGAACACTGCACAGGAAGACCTGGCGGCCTTAAATGCCGGAAAGGCTCTCTCCGGTATGGAAACAGATGCTGACGGTCACATCGTGCGGCATTATCCGGCCGGTGAAAACATGCAGCTGACGGTGATCTTTGCACCCTCTGAAGAACCGGGATCTCCTTCAGCAAGCGGACCCTCGTACCGTGAGATCAGTGAAAAAACGGAGAGCATCACCCATTATGAGCTGGATGAATCGCTTCATGTGATGACAAACAAAAACCCGTAAGGTCCGTCTGATTGATTCGACAGGGGATTTATATTCACGGATCGGTCGAGATCACACAGTGATCG
>CAMNFX010000138.1 GCA_946537585.1 uncultured Lachnospiraceae bacterium | reverse complement strand
TCCTCATATCCCAGGATCTGCATCATCTTCACAGCTTCACGGTTCAATGCCTCCATGGACCTTAGCAGCGGCGTCTTCTTATCGAGCGCTTCACCGGTATAGGCACAGAATGCAGTCGGAATATACAAGGAGCCATCCTTTACAAATGCCGGAGAGGACGGGTCCCAGGCGGTGTAGCCCCTTGCCTCAAAGGTCGCTCTTAAGCCGCCCGATGGAAAGGAAGACGCATCCGGCTCGCCCTTTACCAGCTCCTTGCCGGAAAATTCCATGATTACGCTTCCGTCAGGCTCGGGAGATAAAAATCCGTCGTGCTTCTCTGCAGTAAGTCCTGTCATTGGCTGAAACCAGTGCGTAAAATGGGTCGCGCCCTGCTCGATCGCCCACTCCTTCATGACTGCCGCCACGCTGTTTGCAACATTAAGCTCCAGATGAGTACCGTTCTGTATTGTCTTTCTGACTGCTTTATATACATCCTTCGGAAGTCTCTCCCGCATCACTCTGTCATTAAAGACCAGGCTTCCGTAAATCTCAGATACGCTTTTCATTTTACGCCTCCTTGTTCCTTTGGTGTATTGATCGGCCGATATGCTTTGCCTTTGGCAAAACAGCCGGATAAACAAAAGGCGCTCCGGGGAGAAGAAATAAAGGAAAATACTCCCCAAAGCGCCTTTGCTTATTGACTTATGGTTTACCACGATCCAAACATCCGGTCAATCCTGCGGACTATTCGCTTTGACTTTGCCGATCCATACGCTTTCCATATGGCTGTTTTCTTGACTTGCCGGACGGCCCGGAATTATAATCCCGGAAAACCGTAAACACCGCAAGGAAGCTCAGCGGTGGAACGGTTTCATTCATCTTTCAGAAAGGAGAAGCGGCTATGTGTTCCATTCTCACATACTTAAGCCCCTCAGCGGATATGAGCCTCTTTGAAGAGATGCTGAAGAAAACCGCCTCGAGAGGACCCGATCAGACACGTATCATTAAAACAGACGAAGGGATCCTGGGATTCAACCGGCTTTCCATTATGGGACTCTCCCCGGAAGGAATGCAGCCATTTGAACTGAACGGCAGCTTCTCGGTATGCAATGGGGAGCTCTATGGATTCCGCCCCTTAAAAGCCTACCTGGAAGATCTTGGGTATGCCTTTGCCGGTGAAAGTGACTGCGAGCTTATTCTCCCGCTTTATGAAAGGCTCGGCGTATCCATGTTTTCATTTCTGGATGCCGAGTTTGCGATGGTGATCTATGACGCCCGGAGTCATGAATTCATCGCGGCAAGAGACCCGATCGGGATCCGTCCCTTATATTACGGATATGACAGTAAGGGCTCAGTCATTTTTGCTTCCGAGCCCAAAAACCTGGTCGGGGTATGCACCAGGATCATGCCCTTCCCGCCGGGACATTACTATAAAGACGGAAAGTTCGTCTGTTTCAAAGACTGTGCGGAGGATATACATTCTTACCACAGCGGGGATGTCGACGTGATCTGCAGCCACATCCACGATCTTCTGATAGGCGGCGTCAGGACGCGTCTGGACTCCGATGCGCCGCTTGGCTTCCTCCTCTCCGGAGGTCTCGATTCCTCGCTGGTATGCGGGATCGCTGCAAAGTCCCTGGACCGTCCCTTAGAGACCTTTTCCATCGGTATGGACATCGATGCCATTGACCTGAAATATGCCCGTGAGGTGGCTGACTACATCCACAGCAACCATCATGAAGTCATCATGACAAAAAAGGATGTGCTGGACGCTCTCGAACCGGTGATCGCCGCACTTGGAACCTGGGATATCACAACTGTCCGGGCCTCGATCGGTATGTATCTGGTCTGCAAATGGATCCATGAACATACAGACATCAAGGTCATTCTTACCGGCGAGATCTCGGATGAGCTGTTCGGCTATAAATATACAGACTTTGCGCCCGACGCCGAAAGCTTCCAAAGAGAAGCGCAGAAGCGTATCCGGGAACTGCATATGTACGATGTGCTGCGCGCCGACCGCTGCATCTCCGTTCACTCCCTCGAAGCCCGGGTACCCTTTGGAGATCTGGCATTTGTAGACTATGTGATGCGGATCGATCCCGAAATGAAAATGAACCGTTACGGTATCGGAAAATATCTGCTGCGTCATGCCTTCCGGAACGACGCGCTGATCCCGGAGAGCATCCGCCTCCGTGAAAAGGCAGCATTCTCCGATGCCGTCGGTCACTCCATGCGGGACGATCTTATGGAATATGCCGAAAGCATCTACAGCGACAGCGAGTTCGAGGAAAAAAGGCAGAAATACGCCCACGGGATGCCCTTTACGAAGGAGTCTCTCCTCTACAGGGAGATCTTTGAAAAGTACTATCCCGGGCAGGCGGAAATGATCGTTGATTTCTGGATGCCAAACAGAGAGTGGGAAGGCTGCAATGTCAATGATCCGTCAGCCAGAGTCCTCTCCAACTACGGAGCCAGCGGCAGCTGATCCCCTCTTGACTCACAAAACTAAATATGTCATAATTTCGATAGCAAAGAGGCTGACCCTTAGCGGAGCAGCCTCTTTTTATTGTTAGCATAGCCATTTCATATCTGGAGGTTTTATATGGATCTGAAATCGCTGGAATACTATGTCGTTGTCGCAAAAGAACTGAATATTTCCCGGGCTGCCAGGCTCTTAAATATCAGCCAGCCGCCCTTAAGCAGCCGGATGAAACAGCTGGAAGAAGAGCTTGAGACAACACTTTTTATCCGGAGCAAGACCGGTTTATCCCTCACTCCCTCCGGCGCAGTCCTGTACCGGCGTGCCAGGCAGATCCTTGAGCTGACGCAGCATACCCGGGAGGAGCTTTTAAACCTGGAAGCCAGTCTGAGCGGTGACCTCAGGATCGGAACCGTAGAAGGACGCGCTCCGTTTCTGCTGGCCCGTTACGTCGCAGGCTTCCGGGATGAATTTCCGCAGGTCACCTATACGATCCGTACCGGCGGAAGTGATGAGATCCTGGACCAGCTCCGGCATCATCTGATCGATATTGCCGTGATTGCGGCGCCTTTTGACCTTGAACAACTCGACGGCATCGCTCTCGGAAAGCAGCCCTGGGTCGCGATCATTCCAAGACAGCACCCCCTGGCAGCCAAGGAAGGCGAAACGATCGACCTTGCCGAGCTGGCAGATGAACCGCTGATCGTTCCTGAACGGCCGTCAAGAGTCCGCGCGATCGACCACTGGTTCAGTTCGCTCGGCCTCACGCCGGCTTTTCTCTGCAGGACCTCCAATTACCTGAACGCCCTCGCGCTGGCTGAACAGAATGCCGGTATCTGCATTTTTCCCCAGTCGACTTATACGCCCAATCCGCATGTCGTAACAAAGCTGATCACCAATCCGCCCAAGATTGCAGAGTACTTTCTTGTGTGGCCCAAGGATGCCATTCTCTCCGAGCTGAGTGAAGCCTTCCGTGACTACGTGCAGGATTTCATCGATGAGGACCGTCTGCACTCCGACAGGTTCAGGACCAGAGAACAGGAATTTGAGATCCCAAAGGAGGCCGATCTTCTCTGATCGTATCCATATCGAAACCGTATGGATAGACATCCGATCTGCATATTTTACAAATACCTGCCTTCGCGCTAAGATAGCATCAGAAAGAACAAAAACATTGATTCATATAGAAAGAAGGTAACTGTCATGAAGAAAATGATGATGCATCTTGAAGCGATCCTGGAAGAGTATTATGCCGAGTTTATCCACATCGAAGTCTGATCTGCCGGCTGAATAATCCTTACAAACAACCGATCATGGAATAGGAAAACCCCGTACCATACAGCGTAAGCTGCCGGTGCGGGGTTGTTATTTACATTGAGAGTAATCCGGTGCGGGATATTCTTTTTTGACTGCCGGATATCCTGTATCC
>CAMNFX010000137.1 GCA_946537585.1 uncultured Lachnospiraceae bacterium | reverse complement strand
TGCTTCTTTGGAGAGATCCTCTCCTCAGTCTGACAGCTCAGCGCGACAGCTCAGCGTCCATTCTTGCATTCTTGCAAAATCCATCGAAGCACAACATAATATGCGCATATAATGCGCAAAGGCAAACATAAACATTGAATTTTATACATAGGGTGCTATAATAACGCTATAATAACAGTATCAGTATCAGTATGCTGATCGTGTATGGGCAGATATGGACAGGAAGCATCAAGGGAGGCATTTGCAATGGCTAAGGTAAGTACGAATATCAGTCTCGATTCTGATTTGAAAAAAGAAGCTACAGAGCTGCTTTCGGATTTTGGTATGGATCTGTCTACGGCAGTCTCTATTTTTTTAAAGCAAATGGTCAGAGAACAGAGGATTCCGTTCGTCATTAAAAGAGATCAGCCGAACGCTTCAACGATGAGGGCATTGAAAGAGCTTGCCGACATGGAAAAGCATCCGGAAAAGTACAAAAGCTATGCGAGTGCGGATGAACTGTTTGATGAGGTCTTTGCCGATGAAGTATAAACTCAAGAATACCAGTGAGTTTAAACATGATCTGAAAAGAGTCAGCAAGAGACATTGCGACCTTGATTTACTGAAAACGGTGATCGATACGCTGCTGGAAGGAGAGCAGCTCGATCCAAAGTATAAGGATCATGCTCTGACAGGTAATTTCGATGGCTGTCGGGAGTGTCATCTGGAACCTGACTGGCTGCTGATTTATAAATACTTGGAACAAGAACTGGTGCTGGTCCTTACCAGGACCGGAACACACTCGGATCTGTTTCGATAAAAACGGAAAACAAAAAAACCTTATCCGTAAGCTTCTCGCTTTGGGATAAGGTTTTTCTTCGGGTGGGTAAAGGGACTCGAACCCTCGGCCTTCAGAGCCACAATCTGACGCGCTAGCCAACTGCGCCACACCCACCATTATTTGACCGGACCGGCCGTGGTGCTCGGTTTGATCCTTCCACGGTGACGATCCACGAACCAGAAGGGATTCGAACCCCCGACCCTGCGCTTAGAAGGCGCATGCTCTATCCAGCTGAGCTACTGGCTCACTCTCTGTCAAAGCAGCACCTGCGCAAAATAACAAATGCCAGCCCCGACAGTGCTTAACTATATTAAGCAAAAACACAGGATTTGTCAAGCGTTTCTTGGAGAAAATCGCATTGAATTTCACTGTGAAAACAGTTATGATTAAGAACATCATAATATGAGAAAAGAAACCAATGAGGGTGAACCGATCGGAGCAAGCCATGATCCTTACAGTCATCATTGAAAACAGTAAAATGTATATCGGTGCCGCGGAGCCGGATACGGGCCATGTGGTTTTTGAGAATTCCATCAGCTCGGATCTTCGCAAGACGACCACAGAGTATGTCCTGATCATCCGGCAGATCCTCGATCTTCAGGGACTGCAGCAGGGCGCCATTGAGGGATGCGTCTTATGCTCCTGTGTACCGCAGCTTACGGATGTGATCCGGAGAGCTCTTTCCACCCTGATCCACCGTGAGATCATGGAGGTGGCACCGGGCCTGAAGACCGGCGTCAACATCCGCACGGATGACCCGAGCGAGCTCGGGGCCGACCTGATCACGGCAGCTGCTGCAGGAATAACGCATTACGGGGCACCGCTTATCATCGTGAACTTCGGGACGACGACTACGATCTCCTTTATCGATGAGCATAAGGCTTTTCGGGGCTGTACGATCGCACCCGGCGTGCGCCTTTCCTTAGAAAGCCTTGCAGGCAATACCGCTTTCCTTCCCGATGTGGCGGCCCACCGCCCCCAGCAGCTGATCGGAACGAATACCGCGGACAGTATGCAGAGCGGCGTGATCATCGGCATGGCTTCCATGATCGACGGGATGATCGACCGGATCCGGGAGGAGACCGAGCTCGACGCGGAGGTCGTTGCCGCAGGGGAGTATGCCGGGCTGGTGATCCCGTACTGCCGGCATATGATCATGACGGATGAGCATCTTCTGATGAAGGGACTGATGGCGATCTATAAGCGGAACCGGCGCAGGGCACAGTAAATGATCCGGACACAATGAACCGCTCCGAAAGCAGCATTGAAAAATTGTGGCCGTTCCGAATGCCGGAAAAAATTCAGCTTTAAACGAAATAATATATGAAAAAATACACACCTTATATCAAACCCTATCTTTTCTTCTTTATCGTAGGTCCCATCATGATGCTCACCGAGGTCTTCGGCGAGGTCTGGATCCCCCGCCTGATGTCCCTGATCATCAATAACGGCGTGGCAAATCACGATATCGCTTATATCCTCCGCATCGGCCTTCTGATGCTTGGCGCCTGTCTGATCATGATCATAGGCGGCGTGCTGGGAGGATACTTTTCCGTGCGCTCTGCGGTCGGCTTTACAGGAGACCTTCGCAGGGATCTTTTTGCCAAGGTACAGACCTTTTCCTTTGCGGACCTTGATGATTTTTCGACGGGCTCTCTTGTGACCAGGCTTACCAATGACCTGCAGCAGATCCAGATGATGGTCATGATGACTCTGCGCATGGCGCTCCGAAGCCCGGGCATGCTGGTGGGCGGCCTGATCATGGCCATGTCCTTAAACCGGGAGCTGGCCACGATCCTTCTGATCGTGATCCCGCTTTTGGGCGTCAGCATTTTCCTTATCATGAAAACGGCGTATCCGAGGTTTTCCCGCATGCAGACCGCTCTGGATGCCTTAAACAACGGCATTCAGGAAACGCTCACCAACGTGCGCGTGGTGAAGTCCTTCGTGAGAGAGGATCATGAGCAGGAGAAGTTCACGGGACTGAACGATGATCTGAAGCAGCGGACTCTCGATGCGATGAACACGGTCATCCTGACCATGCCGGTCATGACCTTCTTTATGAATCTCACGGCCGTGGCTGTGGTCTGGTTCGGCGGCAACCGCATCATTGCCGGCCGCATGCAGGTCGGAGATCTTACGGCATTTATCACCTATGTGACCCAGATCCTGATGAGCCTCATGATGCTTTCCATGGTGATCCTGGGATCGGCCCGCTCCATGGCATCCTTCAAGCGTGTTTCCGAGGTCATGGATTTTGTGCCGGACCTGGATGACATGAACGCGAAGCAGAAGGATAAGAAGGTGATCAGCGGCTGCATCGAATTCCGGGATGTGAGCTTTGCCTACCCGGCAGCGGATCGCGTGAAGGATGACGAGACGACGAGCGGCGCGGCCCCGCTTCCGGGTGCCGGACTGGCTCCTGCCGAGGCTTTGAACCGGAACGTCCTCGAGCACATTTCCTTTAAGATCGAGCCCGGCGAGACCGTAGGCATCCTCGGCGCCACCGGCTGCGGCAAGACTTCTCTGGTACAGCTGATCCCACGGCTTTATGATGTGACAGAGGGCTGCGTACTGGTCGACGGCACCGATGTGCGCGATTATTCTCTTTATAATCTCCGGGAAGGCGTGGGCATGGTGCTGCAGTACAACACTCTGTTTTCCGGCAGCATCTCCGAGAACCTCCGCTGGGGCAATGAAGACGCTTCCGATGAAGAAGTCGTGCGCTACGCGGAGTATGCCCAGGCGGACAGCTTTGTCTCTTCCTTTAAGGAAGGCTATGACAAGATGGTCGAGCAGGGCGGCACCAATGTTTCCGGCGGACAGAAGCAGCGTCTCTGCATTGCAAGGGCTCTTTTAAAGAAGCCGAAGATCCTGATCCTGGACGACTCGACCTCCGCTGTGGATACAGCGACAGAGCGTCGGATCAATGAGGCATTTGCAGCAGAATTAAAGGATACGACCAAGCTGATCATCGCGCAGAGGATCGGCTCGGTGAGGAATGCGGACCGGATCATTGTCATGGACGACGGCCACATCGTGGATATCGGAAAGCATGAGGAGCTGATCGGACGCTGCAGGGAGTATCAGGAGATCTACTACAGCCAGAT
>CAMNFX010000136.1 GCA_946537585.1 uncultured Lachnospiraceae bacterium | reverse complement strand
TCGTCAGTTAATGAATCTGCCAGGGAAATATAATAACAGCCCGGGAATCGCTCCCAGGCTGTTATTCGGTTTGAACAGGTGCCTGTCACTTGTTCACTTTTGAACAGGTGCCTGTCACTTGTTCATTATTGAACGAGTGCCTGACACTTGTTCATATTATTCGGTAAAGAGGGCGGTGGAGTAATACCTGTCGCCGCTGTCGGGAAGAAGTGCTACGATGACTTTCCCTTTGTTCTCGGGCCGTTTTGCCAGTTCAATCGCTCCGTAGAGGGCTGCTCCGGAGGAGATGCCGACGGAGATGCCTTCTTTTTTGGCCAGCAGCTTGGCTGTTTCGAAGGCTTTTTCGTTCGGTGCCCGGAAGACTTCGTCGTAGACGGAGGTATTCAGAACGTCCGGTACGAAACCTGCGCCGATTCCCTGGATCTTGTGGGCACCGGCTCTGCCTTCGGAGAGG
The DNA here is from genome assembly GCA_946537585.1 of uncultured Lachnospiraceae bacterium. Taxonomy (GTDB): domain Bacteria; phylum Bacillota; class Clostridia; order Lachnospirales; family Lachnospiraceae; genus Avilachnospira. The sequence goes on along the minus strand of CAMNFX010000136.1, from coordinate 3,531 downwards.
ACCGGAGAGTCGTCCGGCTCCAGGGCGACGACTTTGACTGCGGGGTTCTGTTCCTTCAGGTATTCGCCTGTTCCGGTCACGGTTCCGCCTGTTCCTACGCCGGCGATAAAGATATCGACTTTGCCGTCTGTATCCTTCCAGATCTCCGGACCGGTTGTCGCCTTATGAACTGCCGGGTTGGCCGGGTTGACAAACTGTCCGGGGATGAAGCCGCCCGGAATCTCTTTCGCCAGTTCCTCTGCTTTGGCGATGGCGCCTTTCATTCCCTTGGAACCTTCCGTCAGTACCAGCTCCGCGCCGTAGGCCTTCAGGATGTTTCTTCTTTCAACGCTCATGGTCTCCGGCATCGTCAGGATGATGCGGTATCCTTTAGCGGCTGCGATCGCTGCAAGTCCGATTCCGGTGTTTCCGGAGGTGGGTTCGATGATGACGGAGCCTTCCTTGAGAAGTCCTTTCTCCTCCGCATCCTCGATCATGGCCTTTGCGATACGGTCCTTGACGCTCCCGGCCGGATTGAAATACTCGAGCTTTACCAGAACGGTTGCTTCAAGTCCCAGTTCTTTTTCTATATTAACCACCTCAACGAGCGGTGTGTTTCCGATCAGTCCCAGAGTTCCTTTGTAAATGTTCGACATGGTGAATACCTTCCTTTCCTGATGCACTCCTGATGCAGTTTCATTCTGATTCGAATATACCGACCTCTACCATGATACCACTAAATGTGATCTGGTCTATAGTCAGTTGTCTTTTTCTGTCCGGTTCCTGTAATCTTCAAGCGCTGACTGAATCGCCTCTTCAGCCAGCACACTACAGTGCATCTTATAGGCAGGCAGTCCGTCCAGAGCTTCTGCGACAGCTTTGTTTGTCAGCTTCATGGCCTCCGATACGGGTTTTCCCTTGATCAGCTCCGTCGCCATGGAGCTGGATGCGATCGCGCTTCCGCATCCGAACGTCTCAAACTTTACGTCCTGTATGATATCGTCCTCGATCTTGAGATACATCTTCATGATATCTCCGCATTTCGCATTGCCGACCTCACCGATCCCGTTTGCGTCTTCGATCACGCCGACGTTGCGCGGATTGCGGAAATGATCCATAACCTTCTCACTGTATAAAGCCATCCTGTCCTCCTCCTTACAAAATGAATTCCTTTTTGCCGGCCATCAGATCCCTCCAGATCGGAGAGAAGCTGCGCAGGTACTCAACAACTTCCGTTATGGACGAGATCAGGTAATCGACCTCTTCTTCGGTGATCTCTTCATCGATACTCAGCCGGAGAGAACCATGGGCTACGTCATGCACCCGTCCGATCGCCAGAAGGACGTGACTCGGATCCAGAGATCCGGAGGTACAGGCGCTTCCTGAGGAAGCCGCGATCCCTTTGTCATCCAGCAGAAGCAGAAGAGATTCCCCCTCAATTCCCTCAAAGCAGAAGTTCACATTTCCGGGAAGCCTGCTTGTCTCATCGCCGTTCAGGGCGGAATGCGGGATCTTCCTCAGGCCGGCGATCAGCCGGTCTCTCATCGCCCTCTGGTGAGCGGTATTGCGTTCCATGTTCGCCACGGCCTCGTCAAGAGCCGCCGCCATGGCGGCAATGCCGGGGACATTTTCTGTTCCTGCCCGCTTACCGCGCTCCTGAGCGCCGCCCTCGATCAGATTCGTAAGAAGGACACCTTTTCTCGCATAGAGGAAACCGGTTCCCTTGGGTCCGTGGAATTTGTGACCGGAAGCGGAGAGCATGTCGATATTGTCGCGGTCAACGTCGATGGAAATGTGCCCGACTGCCTGGACCGCATCCGTGTGAAACAGCACGTTCTTCTTCCTGCACACAGCTCCGATCTCCCGGATGGGCTGGATCGTGCCGATCTCATTGTTGGCATACATGATCGTCACCAGACAGGTATCTTCACGGATCGCCTCTTCTACCTCCGGGACCCGGATCAGACCGTCCTCATGGACATCCAGCAGGGTGACTTCGAAGCCTTCCTTCTCCAGTTTTTTGAGGGTGTGCAGAACCGCATGATGTTCGAAAGCAGAGGAGACGATATGCATCTTTCCCTTCTGCCGGCCCAGGGCTGCCGCCGACAGGATGGCCTGGTTGTCAGCTTCGCTTCCTCCCGATGTAAACAGGATCTCGCGCGGACCTGCACCGATCACAGCTGCAACTTTCTCCCTCGCGTCTTCCAGAACCTCCTTCGCCTTCTGGCCGAAACCGTACAGGCTTGACGGATTTCCCCAGGCCTCACTCAGAAGACGGGTCATTGTATCAACTGCCGCGGGACACATCTTCGTGGTAGCGGCATTATCTGCATAGATCATATATTTACTCCTTGTCATTCAACTCAGTCCGTATCCTCTGCTGCCTTCGTGCGGCAAGCCGGAGCTGTCTGTGTCCGTATCATAATAACCCTTATTACCTACTATGTCAATAGGTTTATAAAGCCCGCAGGAGACCTTTCAGAGAACATAACTGGCCGCGTTAAAAAAGGGGATCAGAATAAATAAAAAAGCTCCGGCTGATACTTCAGCCGGAGCCTGTCGGATCTATTTTCCGATAACCCTTTGATATTGGATGAAAATGGTCATTGGATGGAACTGATCACTGTATGGAAATGATCAGTTCGGAGCGGAGACCTTGGAGTCTACGTGCATTCCCATGCCTGCGGTATGAGCGGATACTTCCGAAGCGAGGTACAGAACTGCGTTCGCGACCTCCTCCGGCTTCGCATAGCGCTTATCCATCGCATAAGTTCCTGCGAGCATCTCCATAGCCTGCTCATGAGTCATGGAATCTCCGAAGAAGTCCTTCTCGATGCGGAGCATCATCGGCGTGTCGACCGGACCCGGGCACACATAGTTGACATGGACGCCAACCGGACCAAGTTCCATAGCGACGCACTTGGTGAGACCGGCGACCGCGTACTTGGAGGAGACATATGCGCTGTTGCCGGCAGTCGGCTCATAAGCTGCTGCGGATGCGACAACGACTACGGCGCCCGACTGCTTCTCGATCAGCGTCGGAGCAGCATATTTCATAAGGAGCATCACGGAGAAAACGTTCAGCATGTAGGTCTGCTCGAACAGGTCAAGGGTCATATCCTGGACCGGATGAGCCTTTCCTTCGTATCCTGCGTTCGGGACTACGATATCGATGGTTCCGAATGCTGCCTTTGCGTTTTCAACAAAGTTCTTGATCTCTTCTTCTTTGCTCATGTCTGCAACAAAGCCTGCAACCTGACCGTCAGCTGCCTCGAGCTGGGGGAGGAGGGCGTCAATCTTCTCCTGACGGGTTGAGGAGAAGGCAACCTTTGCGCCTTCTGCGAGGAATGCCTTAACGATCGCCGTTCCGATTCCGCCGGTACCGCCTGTTACAAGGACAACTTTGTCTTTCAGTTTTAAATCCATGGTGTGCTCCTTTCCTTGATAGAAGAACTGGTAATCACTATTGTACATGATTAATATGCAACCACATGAGAATATAGTATGTTTCGAAAACTTATGTCAAGCGCGCAGACGCCTCCTGAGATTTAA
>CAMNFX010000135.1 GCA_946537585.1 uncultured Lachnospiraceae bacterium | reverse complement strand
ATTCTTCCTTGGTAAGGACAGCAGCAAAGGGCACGTTCTTTCCGGGCTCCCAGCTGGAAGGGATCAGCGTCTCCGCAGGCTGCGCACTGTTATTATCGGTGCCTTCCTGCCCATTGGTCCGCTCCTCAATAATTTCCCTGATCTCAAAATATTTCATCCCTGCTGTCCTCGTTATAATTTTTTTATACTACAACTCATTGTATCTTTTTAAGCGCAAACAATCAATGCTGAGTTTGCCGGCATACGCTTATAAAATGCGGCGGAGGACCATCGCAGGAAGCAAGCGGTGATCTTCCGTTCGGGGATGGGGTAAAACGGATGAAGTTAAGAAGAAAATAAACGAATATGAAGGCGATGCAAAGAGGTTTTTTGTACGAAAAAAGATGAGCTGTCGCCCATCTTTCATCAAATATTTAGTGATATTACTGAGTTTGGCTTAAGTAGGAAGCCCGGAAAGATACTCCGGGATGGACACGGTCTCTTCCGGGGCAACATTTATGCCCAGGGATCTGCTGCCGCCGGTACCCGGATGTCGGACAGGCACTGGATCTCATTTAAGAACCACTGCCCGGTGGATGGCTTCTTCCTGAATTTGATGGAGCGTTCGGAATCCGCGCCGCTGCTCTTTACATAAAGAGTGGCCCAGTTCTCTTCGGGATAGGAATATGGATTGTCGGAAACGACAATCTCGTAGGGCTTTGCAGGCTCATATCCATTGGCCGTAGTGGCACCCTTAAAGAAGGAGAACGGTTTGTACTCCTTTCCCTGGAGCCTGTCCTTTAAGAACTGTTTTTCGAAGGTGGAAAGATCCTCCGGACCCTTCAGGAAATCCAGCATGGCAAATGCCGCCTCCGGGCTCTCCTTATAGGCGCACAGCGCGATCATGGTAAGCGCTGCTGTCTTAAACGGGCTCTGGAGGTCTGCCTCCGGAAGTGCCTCGAGCTCAGCTGCTGTCTTCGGAATATTCATGAATTTAAAAGTTTCTATTTTCATAACGTATCTGTACCTCCTTATTGTTTATTATAGCACGGAGGTGCGAAATTATTCATCATAGCATCCTACGGTTTTCTCCTGTTTTCCTGCCCGGCTTACCGGCTTACATTCCGGCATACGCCCTCAGAATGTTGCCGAAGCCGATTGCAAGGGCCGTGCCCACGAGATCGCCGAAGAAGCCCAGCAGGATGCCGAAGGAGATCCAGTTCGGATTGTGGGTCGCCGCCATGATCGGTGCGGAGGAGGTGCCTCCGAAGTTCGCCATCAGTGCAACTTCAGCGGTAAACAGATCAATGTGGAAGATCTTGCACACCACTACCCAGAAAACCAGCAGCAGTACGACTGCGATGATTGCGGCAAGGGCGAAGGCCGGTGCAGCGGTGCAGGTGCTCAAATCGGAATAGGACATGGTCACGCAGAGACTTAAGTACAGGAACACATTTGCGACCTCGGACGCTCCCTTCAGCCAGTGAAGCCGGGTCAGGCCCAGTCCGATGCCGAGCAGGGAGGAAAGCACGACTCTCCAGCCGGTGTTGGACAGGAAGGTGACCTTCGGGAGCACGGGGATCAGCATGTTGATGCCGCAGGTGCCCACCAGAGCGACCGTGAACAGCAGCACATAATCATACATCTGCGGCGCGGAGGTATCTCTCTTCTGCTCGGAAAGCTCGATCTTGCGGGCGATCTCGTCCAGACCGTCCGTGTTTGCATGGAAGACACGGTTCCAGGTCTTCGCATGCGGGACCAGAGCGAAAGCGATCGCAGAAAGCAGGGTAAAGCCGACGGTATCCATCAGCACGGCATATACGTAATCAGTACCCTCAACACCAAAGACAGAGGCGACGGCGACCATGTTGACGGTCTCACCGATCCAGGAGCCGGAAACCGAGGCAAAGGAACCCCAGGCATTCTCCGGAAGGATGCCCTTCAGCAGGGCAAAAGAGATGAACAGCCCCGCAATGACACACATGGATGTCAGCAGGAAGGCACAGATCATCTTCGGTCCCATCTTGATGATGTTGCGGATGTCGCAGGTCAGCATGAACATGATCAGCATCATCGGCAGGAATGTGGAATACATCAGGTTCTGCGCATCCTGCACGCCCTCTGACTCGAGATCGAACACGCCGAAGGTCGCACACGCCGCGATGATCAGCATCAGCCATACCAGGCCCGGAATCACCTGGAAGATCTTTGCATCCTTGAACTTCCTGGTCACGGTGAACACAGCAGTCATCACAGTGAGCAGGAAGGTAAAAAAGCCTACTCCGGTAGTTATCATTTGTTTATCCCCCTTCAATATCTTTCGGAAATCGTACACGTTAAGCAGCGCATCCGCCGGGCCGTGTCAGTTATCTCCGATTTTTCAAGCCTTTATTATTGTGGGTTTTAAACAAATTTTCAATTCGTTTTTTGTTCAAAGTGCAAAATTCAGCGTTTTGTCCAATATGACAATGCCATTTTTCGTTTCAAATTAGCGGAAAGTAATGTAAATAATGCAAGAAATTTTATCGGTTTTTTGTCCGTTTCATAAAATTTTATATTTACAAAAAAATCCCTGCCCTTGTATATATACTTTGAACAAATGTGAACCATTTGGATTGTTCAATATATACAAAGGCAAGGATTTATAGTGCAACTGTCGGCATCTCGGATCAGTGTTCCGGATACCACTCGCGGATCTTCTCGTCCGGGATCTCGAAATGCTGGTAGTCCTTTGCCCTGGTCCAGCTTCCGCCCCACTCGAAGCCCTTTTCACAAAACAGCTGATAGCAGAGGTCCTGCTCGTCGATCTTGTATGGAAACTCCTTCGTGCGGTCCACATAGGGCGCGCCGTTGGCCGGCTCGATGCTTAGCTGACCGTCCACAGTCTTGATATAGGGGTTGTAAAGAGTATTGATATCCACCGCAAGGCCGCGCGCATGCTTGGAAAGGTTCTTCGAATAGGAGACTGTGCGGAAATTGAAGGAGGAGGAATTGTTATCCGCCATGGAACGTTCATCATCCGCGTCGTACTCATCCACCAGACGGATCTTCTCGATCGGATAATCCGCCTCGTAAAGCTGCTTTAGGATATCCAGCACATCCTCCGCGATGTGGTAATTCACGATCATCTCTCCCTCATGGCTCTTTCCCTCAAGGTCCTTATGGAGGACATGAAGATAACGAAGATCCTCTCTGGGAAGCGTGCAGTCCGCCTTAAAGGATTTTCCTTCGATGCGTGCAAATATTTCGTCCGTGATCGGAGTAATGTAGAATATCTCTTCTATTTTCATCGCACTCTCGCTTTCTTCAGTTATTTCATTACTTTCAGCCATTTCTTCCCTTTGCGATGCCGGATCTGTCAGCGCGTCTGTCTGTACGCTTTCCTCTGAAGCTGCGGACAGATCTTCCTCTGACGCATCCTCCAAAGAAGAGGTCTCTTCTTTTGTTTCCCCGGAGGAAGAAGGCATTTCTGACTCCAGGGTTTCTTTGGCCGCAGGCGTTTCCCTTGCTTTGGTAACGGCCGGAGCTTCTTCTCCCCGGCACCCTCCGAGGATGAGCGCAAGAAGGAAGATCGTCATCTGCAGCCGTATGATGATTTTCTTCCTGTCTGTCATTGTAAACCCCCATGCTTTTGAAAGCACCACATTGCATATAAGCTGCGCGATGCTTCGTTGCAAAAGCAACTTCCGCAGCGACCTAACCTGCCATCATTCACATATGCCTGTTTAAGGTAGGGCAGATCTGATCGATGCTTCCTAAAAAAAGACACTCTATATAGAGTGTCATAAGCAAAGTGCGGATAACAGGACTTGAACCTGCACGGTCTCCCACTGGAACCTAAATCCAGCGCGTCTGCCAATTCCGCCATATCCGCATGTGCCCTCCAAACAGCATCCGCTAAGCGGGCACTTCATTATAACATTTCGGAAACCGCTTGTAAATGTCCCATGTCACCTAAACTTCTTGACATTGTCCCGAAGAATAAACTATTATAGTAGGGCAAATCAGAGGAAGGGATCGTTTGTCCCGGATCTTTGGCTTTTTGCACAGGGCCATCGCCAAGCGGTAAGGCACAGCACTTTGACTGCTGCATTCGTGG
>CAMNFX010000134.1 GCA_946537585.1 uncultured Lachnospiraceae bacterium | reverse complement strand
TGGAGCGTCTACAGTTTGTGCGTGCCAATCCCGGAACAGAGGATATCTCCATCACGCAGGCCCGCAACTACAACGCGAGCGGACTGCGAGGCTATATCAGCCCCGTGGATTACGTACAGGCCGCTAAGATGATGGGGACCTTCCACGGTGTGGACGCGGACGGCGACGGCAAGACAGACAGTTATTCCGTCGTGACGCAGAAGCTTGTGTACATCGATTCGATGAATCTGACGCCGGAACAGAAGACTGCGCTTGCAAAGGCACTCGGCATCAACGAAAAGACCATCCGTAAAAAGGCTCCCTGGCTGTAAAGAGTAAGAAAGCGTGCAGATGCAAAAGGCTTCTGCACGCTTGTTTTTTCGCAAGAAAAAACTTTTCTGTTTTTGTTAGAGAAAAGAAAACGATGCATTTTATACTGTTAACATAGAGTCGCGGGCTAAACCCGCAGAACAACGGGAGGTATTACCCAAATGAAAGTAAAATGGTTTGATCTTCAGCTCTTTGCCGACGGCGCCGGAGATGGTGCGGCGGTCGGTGATGGAGGTCAGGCCGCGGGCGGCAATGCTGCCGACGCCGGGCAGGACAACAGCATCGAAGCAAGACTCTCGCAGCTTGGTATTCCCAAGGATAAGATCGATAAGGTCAAAAATAAAAAGGGCGCTTTCAAGAGCATTCCCACTCCGCCGCCTGTTGAGCAGGAAGCCGCTCAGCCGGCAGCTAAAACGGCAGAAGTTTCGGAAGGGGAGACGTCCGGTGCCGCCGACCGGAAAACCTGGGAGGAAATCAAAGCTGAATACAAGGAAGAGTATGATGCCGAGATGCAGAACATGGTCAAGAAGCGGATCAAGAATCTGCAGGACAAGATCCAGCAGCTTGAAGATCGGGACAGCAAAGCGGCTGTGGCCATCGATTTTCTCGCCAACAAATACGGTATGGATCCTGCCAACCTTGACATGGACCAGTTCATTGAAGCGTTCCGTAATGACGCTAGCCTTTCGGAAGCAAAGGCAATCGAGCTTGGCACGAAGAATGAGATCGCGCATAAGCTTGAGCTTGCCGAACAGGACAAAGCTCGCAGGGAAAGAGAAAAAGAGAGACAGCAGCAGCTGAAAGAAACCTTCGACCGCAGGGCGCTCGCAAATCAGCATTTCGATGATCTGCAGAATCAGGCGGCAGCACTCCAGAAGAAAATCCCCGGATTTGATCTGATGCATGAGCTTGATGATGACGCTTTCGCTGAAATGACACGCCCTGGATCCAAAATCTCTGTGGAGGCAGCATACTATGCACTCCATCCGGAATTTCGCCAGCAGGAGATCGAGGCCGTTGCGCAGAGAGCACGCGAAGCAGTAAGCGCATCCGTCCGCTCCGGTTCCGAAAGGCCAAGAGAGACCGGGACGCAGGCCGCGTCTCTTGGCTCTATGTCCCCCAAGAGCATGAGCAAGGAAGAAAGAGAAGCCTTGAGGAAGCGCATCTATGATGCCGGCTACCGTGGCCAGCATGTGCCGATTGGAGGCTAAACAAAAATGATGAAAGGATATGACACAACATGAAGAAATTCTTTGACATTCAGTTCTTCGCCAACGCTGGTGACGTTGTCAACGCCACAGGCAACTATGTCAACGCCAACACCGGCGCGACGACCGCCTTTTCCGGCAACAATACGCTTGCCCCTGAACTGAAGGACTTCTATGATACCGAGCTGCTTGAGAACGCTCGTGTCGAGCAGTTCTATGCCCAGTTCGCCAAGCGTCAGCCCCTGCCCGCCAACCACAAGGGTACTGTTGAGTGGCGCAAGTGGAACTCCTTTGCTCCGGCGAGCGCTCTGACCGAGGGCGTGATCCCCACCGGGCAGAAGTTCGGCGTCACCTCGATCACCGGTTCCATTGCCCAGTACGGCACCTACACGGCCATCACCGACCGTCTGGAGCTGCGGGCCTATGACGATGTGATTCTGGGCGCAACCGAGGAGATGGGCGCCTCCGCCGCAGAGACCCAGGAGAAGCTGATCCGCGACGCGCTGCTGACCGGTACCAACGTGCTGTACTGCGACAACATCCTGGACGGCGCGTTCGTCTCCACTCCCACTACCTGCGCGACGATGCTGGACGATGCAACCGGCCGTAGTGTTCTCACTCCTGCGATGGTCAATAAGGCCGTCACGATCATGAAGAAGAACCGCGTGCCGCGCATCAACGGTCGTTACTACGCCGTTATCCACCCCAGCGTGGCGCACGATCTGCGCGAGTGCGAAGGCTGGATCGAGGCGCACAAGTACGCCTCTCCCGATGAGCTGTTCAACGGCGAAATCGGCGAGCTGCACGGCGTACGCTTTATTGAGGACGTCTTCGCCCCGGTGCTCAAGAGCGGTACCAACAAGAACAAGTCCAATGGTGCTGTGTATGCTACCTACTTCTTCGGTAAGGACAGCTATGGTATCATTGATCCCGAAGGCGGCGCGCTGGAAATGATCATCCACGACAAGGCCGAGATTGGCGGTCCTCTGAACCAGTACTCGACGATCGGCTACAAGTTTGAGACCAACGGCGCGACGATCCTGTACCCGGAGCGCGTGCTTCGCGTCATGAGCTGCAGTACCTTCAGCTCCACCGACACCGAGAACTAATCTCACAAAACCCATTTTAACAAAGGGGCAAGGTGCCTGTTAATATCAACACACCTTGCCCCGATTTAAGAAAGGAATAATGATCATGGCTGAAAAAAAGAATGAACTCGTTGAAGTTTTCATCCCTCGCAACAGCGCAAACAAGGATCCCAACTACTTTGTTGCCGTCAACGGGAAGAGCTATCTTCTGCCTCGTGGGAAGAAGAGTAAGGTCCCGCCTGAGATCGCGGCAGAAATCAACCGCGCAATGGCCGCAGAAGATGCTATGTATGCTGCCCAGGAAAAACTCCAGCAGGCAGCGACTGATCAGAACAACGCTGTCAATCAGCAGATCGCCAGCGCCAGCAACTGAGAATCAGGGTAGTCTCGCAATTCCTCAGGAGAATAACCATGACAGTAAATGAAATTATTGCCATCGTAGATTTGCAGGAACCGAACAGCTATACAGCCGCGGAAAAGATCGGATGGCTCTCTTCTCTTGACGGAAAAATCCGTCATGAAGTTCTCGAGACGCATGAAGGCTTTGAGGCGGAAGATCCGTTCGAGCCGTACACCGACGGCAGCGAAGATCTCCTTGTTCCTTTTCCGTACTGCGAAGACATTTATGTTCATTACCTGATTGCGATGATCGCCGCGGGGAATGCCGAGGCTGCTCGGTACAATCAGCAGATCGCGCTTTATAATGCAGCGTATGGGGAATGGTGGAACTGGTATAACGCCAATCACATGCCGCTGCATAATAAAACTCGATTCGAATTTTAAAAGGAGAAGAGAATGAACGCACCTGATAAAGCTACTGAAATCAAGGCGGCGATCACGTTGATCATTACCTTCCTCACAGCTCTTTGGGGCTGGGTAGGCTGGGCGATTGCCATCTTCATCGTGGCCATGTTCACGGACTACATCACCGGCACACTTGCCGCCAGGGCTCACAACAAATGGTCAAGCACCATCGCCCGGCAGGGGCTATGGCATAAGCTCGGTGAGATCACGGCGCTGCTCGTCGCGGCGCTCTGCGATATCGCTGTACAGGTCATCATGCACAGTGCCGCCGCGCCTCTGATCGGCGACTTCAAATATGGGAACTACATCACGCTCATCGTCGCCGTATGGTACATCTTTACAGAGCTGGGCTCGATCATTGAAAACGCTGGAAAGCTCGGCGCCCCTATTCCGGAATGGCTGAAAAAAGGTATTGCAATGTTACAGGCAAAAGTCAATGAGCCGCCGGACAAGTTCAAAGAATAATAGGTAAAGCCCCGGAAAAGCCGGGGCTTTTTCATACCTGTTTCGTTAGCATTTTCATTAGCATTTTCTCTGAAAATTTTGCTAACAAGGCTGAAAAACAGCTTGCACGCGTGAAAAAATACTTTCATATAAAAACGGCTGTAACCGTTGAAAATAAACGAAAAACCGCCAATCACAACGGATAGGCGGTTTCCCTGTTTGTGGTGGAGATGGGGAGAATCGAACTCCCGTCCGAAAGCGCTTCCTCAGGAACT
>CAMNFX010000133.1 GCA_946537585.1 uncultured Lachnospiraceae bacterium | reverse complement strand
AAGGCTTATTCGGGCTGTGAATGTATAAGCTCAATAGTTGGCTAAGTCGAATTTGGGCTTACGCGCGGCTGGAAGGACATCAGGACAGGAAATGAATTACCGGCAGGAAGCCGGCATATATATCAGCAGTATATATCTAAGGAGGTTTTCAATGAGACAGATCACACTCGGCAAGACCGGCATCACGGTGCCGCAGAATGCGTTCGGCTGCCTGCCGATCCAGAGAGTCAGCAAGGAAGCGGCAGTGAAGCTCCTTCGCAGAGCCTATGACGGCGGCATGCGTTTCTTTGATACGGCCAGAGCCTATTCCGACAGTGAGGAGAAGGTCGGAGCCGCTTTTGAAGGCATGCGCGATAAGGTATATATTTCATCAAAAACGATGGCCAGAACGCCCGAAAAGTTCTGGAGCGATCTCGAGGAGACCCTCAAAAACCTGAAAACGGATTATCTCGATCTCCATCAGTTCCACTGCGTGGACCAGTGCTATAAGCCCGGCGACGGCACCGGCATGTACGAGGCAATGCTCGAGGCGAAGGCCCAGGGCAAGGTCCGCCACATCGGCATTACCGCCCATAAGATCGGTATCGCTGAGGAGATCGTCGAGTCCGGCCTGTATGAGACCCTGCAGTTCCCCTTCAGCTATCTTTCCGGCAAGCGTGAGGAGGCTCTGGTCAAGGCCTGCAAGGAAGCCGACATGGGCTTCATCTGCATGAAGGCGATCGCGGGCGGCCTCATCACCAACTCCGAGGCGGCAGCAGCATTCATTTTCCAGTATGACAATGCGCTTCCGATCTGGGGCATCCAGAAGGAAGAGGAGCTCGACGAGTGGCTGGCGCTCTTCGATAAGGAGCCGGAAATGACTCCGGAGATCGAAGATTTCATCGCAAAGGAAAGAGAAGAGCTCTCCGGTGAGTTCTGCCGCGGCTGCGGATACTGCAAGCCCTGTACCGTCGATATTTCGATCAATGACTGCGCGCGCTGGTCCCTGATGGTCCGCCGCGCTCCGTCCGATGTATGGCTTAACGAGGCGAACCGGGCGAAGATGGAGAAGATCCCGGACTGCGTGGACTGCGGCATCTGCATGACCCGCTGTCCGTATGAGCTGCCGATCCCGACCCTGCTTCGCAAGAACTACGAGGATTATCAGAACATTCTTTCCGGCAAGACCAAGCTCTGGAATTACGGCTGATCGGGACATCCTCTGATGCATCCGCTTTGACCGGGGAGACGGACCTGCCGGGATCCACAGCAGGTTCGAAAGACGGCAATCATTATGAAAATTTCGGAAGAAACAGAAAGACTGATCATCAAACTGATCCGGGACCTCGCGGGGGCTTTCCTCGCGGGGCTCCTTTTCGTGCTCTTCTTAAACCGCGGCGTGCTGCTGCATAAGGACAATGTCAATTTCGTACGCACCTCGCCCGATTACACCGCGACCTATGAGCTCGACGACGGTTACCGGAAAGGCATCTGGACTGCCTATGAGGGAAACTCCGTCACAGTCGTGAACCGTGACGGGTCGGTGCATTGCTCCTTCGATGCCTTTGAGACCGGCTTCTATGTGGAGCGGCTTTCCTTCGAACTGGAAAACCTCGGAGAAAAGCCCGCGGATCTTACGGTCCGCGTCAGCTGTCTGGAAAATGACAGCCTTCTGAAGGAATATGAATACACGGACTTTCAGCCGATTTACCTGGTCAATGAGGTGATCCCGGTCAGGAAGGAGCATGTGGTCGCAGTCGATATCTTTCCGACGCCTGCTTCTGACAACGCGGACGGCGTGAAGGAAGGCGCGGCTGTGGATGAAGCGGTCTCCGAAGCGGCATTCCGCGTCGGCGCGATCCGCGTGGACAACCGTTTTATATGGAATTCCTACGTATTTTTCTTTGCGTTTGCCGCAGTCTTCTGCCTGGCGGTGCTTATCGAGTTTCGCGGGTATTTCAGGAAAAGGCCGGCGGCGGCTTTCTGCCTGATCGCCCTGCTGATGGGACTTTCCATGGTGACGGGCCTTCCCCGCAACAAGATCGGCTATGATGAGGAGTCCCACCTGCAGGCCGTCATGGATATGGCGAGCTTCCCATCAGGCGAGCTCCATCTCTCGGACGCCATGCTCTATCAGCTGCTGATCACCGAGTACAACCATCCGGATGCGCAGCCTGCAAATGCGAATGAGATGCAGGAGTGGGATGCACGGCTTTCAGAGCTTGCGAATTATCGCGAAGGCGCCCGCACCCCCGACTTTTATACCCTTCCGAACCGCGTTCCTTCGTACCTGGTCATGGCGGCAGCAGTGAAGCTCGGAAAGGGGCTGCATCTTGCCTGGCCGTCTCTTCTGCTTCTGGCAAGGATGTCCAATCTGCTGATGTATATCGCGGTTATGACGCTTGCGATCTGGTTCTGCCCTGCGGGGCAGTGGCTGATGATGCTGATCGGGCTCTTCCCCATCAACATTTTCCTGGCCTGTACGGTAAGCTACGATCCCTTCATCACAGCATTTTTAAGCCTGGGCTACGCGCTGATGCTGCGGGGGAGGAAGTACGCGCTTCCGGCACTTTTGTGCATTTTCCTGGGATGCCTTTCGAAGGCGGTGTACGCCCCGGTTGCCCTGCTTCCGCTGACCTGGCTGCACGGGCGAAGAGAAGAGGATAAAGAGTCTGCAGACGGCAGTAAAGAACAGCATCACGGCTTCTGGCACCCGGATACGCGGGACTGGCTCCTGCTTTTTGGCTGCGGACTGGTGTTTATCCTGCTGGCAGGCACCTTCATTCTGCCCACGATCCTGGCACCGGCCCAGGGCGGAGACATACGGGGCGGTGAAGCCGTATCCGAGGTCTCCCAGGTCGGCTTTATCCTGGGGCATCCTTTCCGCTATATGTGGATCCTGCTCCGCCAGATCATTCTCTGGTTCCCGAAATGCTGGTTCGGGGCCGACTGCATTACCCATATGGGACACATTGTAAACGGCTCGACCGCATTCAAGGGCTACTACCCGGCGTACCTGATCCTGCTTGCGGGAACCGTGATCGTAAGCTGGCTTAAGAAAGGCAGGGCTCCGGAAAATGATTCCGCCGGCAAAGTGAGCTTTGGAACCGACAGGCTCTTTCACGGGAAGAACCCGGAACGTCCGGGCGAGATCCTCATCGATGTCGAAAAGCTTCATCTTCCCGCAAGGATCTGGACCCTCCTCATGGTCGGCGCGGCATCAGTGCTGATCTGGACCTCCATGTACGTGGCATTTACCGAACCCGGCGCCGCAGAGATCGCGGGCGTGCAGGGCCGTTACTTTATTCCATTGATGTTTCCGCTCTACATGGTCTTAAGCGGGCCGAACGCCGCCGGAGCAGGCTCACTTGAAACAAAGACAGGCTTGTGGTATTATCTACTGGAATTGGCGGCGGCAGTGCTTCTGGCACTGACGGTATGGACCGCGGTGATCAGCCGCTTCTGCCTGTAGCAAAGCTAAGCGCCGGATTTATGCGGGAAGCAGCAAAATATCTTTCAAACCGTAAAGCATCCCCCGGAGGGACTATGGAAGAGATGATTTAATCAGCGCTTCCTTAATATTTTCAGCAGGCCAGTTTATAAATAAGTATGTCATGCCAGGCATGACGGTTTCAGGAGAATGACGAATGGGTCAGATCAAAGTTACAAAATGTGAAAAAAACGGCCGCATCATTGAGGGCCTGTATATCATAGAGCCGACGGTACACACCGATCCGAGAGGCTACTTCGTGGAGACCTACAACAAACGGGACTTTGAAGAAGCGGGACTCACCATGGAGTTCGTGCAGGACAACCAGTCCTGCTCTTCGAAGGGCGTGCTTCGGGGACTGCATTACCAGAAGCAGTATCCGCAGGGAAAGCTCGTCCGCGCGCTCAGGGGCAGAGTCTTCGACGTGGCGGTGGACCTTCGGACGCACTCAGCGACCTACGGCATGTGGTACGGCGTCGAGCTCACCGAGGAAAACAAAAAACAGTTCTACATTTCCGAAGGCTTCGCGCACGGCTTCCTGGTCTTAAGCGACACAGCTGAGTTTGCTTACAAATGCACCGACTTCTACCATCCCGGCGACGAGGGCGGCCTCATCTGGAACGACCCCGAGATCGGCGTGGAGTGGCCTGTCGAGGAGGGCATGGAGCTGCTGCTTTCCGAAAAGGACACCAAGTGGGGCGGCCTTTCCGAGACTTTTAA
>CAMNFX010000132.1 GCA_946537585.1 uncultured Lachnospiraceae bacterium | reverse complement strand
AAATTTGCAAGTACACTCGCAAATTTTGTTCATTTGTCCCTTAGCTCATCATATCGTGAGTTGCCAAAAAATGGATCAATTCACATGAGCCCCGTGATTTTTCGTGCAGAGCACTCCAAAATCACTGAAAACATTCGGGACCCATGAGCATAGATTTGCAAGTAAACTTTCAAATTATGCTCATTTGTCCCTTGTCTCATATTGTACCACTATTTCAGTGCGTGCAGATATACTTTTTCAGCACAGATGTGGTATGATAAAAAAGGTGATATATCTTACCGACAGGACAGATCTATGCTTTCGGATGATTCTTTCGGCAAAGCCCGGGGCATGATTCTGCCCGGCATGCCACACGCGTCAACAACACAAACAAAGTAAATCTTTAAATAAGCTCCGCGGGGCGGTGCCCGGAAAGGACAGACCATGGAGATCAGAGAGTATGTAAAGGCGGCTTCCTTAAAGGAAGCCTGGGAACTGAATCAGAAGAAAAACAACCGCGTCGCCGGAGGGGGAATGTGGCTGAGGCTCAGCAAAAGACCCGTGGGAACCTTCATCGATCTTTCCGGGCTTTCGCTTGACAAAATCACAGAAACCGGAGATTCGTTCCATATCGGTGCCATGGTCACGCTTCGTCAGCTGGAACGGCATGAGGGGCTCGATGCCTATAGCTGCGGGAGCTTTCGCGAAGCCCTGAAGGGAATTGTCGGCACCCAGTTTCGAAACATGGCTACGCTGGGCGGCAGTATCGCCGGACGCTTCGGCTTTTCGGATGTGCTGACACTGCTGATGGCCATGGACTGCGAGGTCGTGCTGTACCGGGGAAATGACCCGCATGGCGCGTTCCTTAAGATCCCGATCGAAGAGTTTGCCGCAAACGGCCCCGGCACGGATATCGTGACGGGTGTCATCATATATAAAACGCCTGCCGTGTATTCTTATCAGTCTGTCAGGATGTCCTCGACGGATTTTCCGATCCTCAGCCTGGCGGCAGGAATGTATCTGCCAAAGGCAGCCGGCAGCGCAGAGGTGTCCGGGGAAAATGCTCTCTGGCGCTTTGCGGTGGGTGCCGCGCCGTACCGCGCCGTGCGGATGGAGGAGCCCGGAAGAGCCGGAGACATCAGCGCGGAAGAATGGACTGAAAAACTGAAGGCCCGGCTGCAGAAGGAGATCCGCACCGGCAGCAATATGCGGGGGAGCGCCGCCTACCGGACACATCTGATCGGCGTGCTCTCAGAGCGGGCGGTCCGGGTACTGTCAGCAGCATACGGAAAGGAGGCGTGACCATGCGGATCCAGATGACACTGAACGGAAAAAGACTTGAGGAGGAGATCCGTCCGGATCTGACGCTCTTTGAGTTTGTGCGTGCTCACGGATGCTTCAGCGTCAAATGCGGATGCGAGACCTCTGGCTGCGGACTCTGTACCGTGTTTGTTGATGAGCTTCCGGTATTGTCCTGTTCGTTTCTTGCTGCCCGTGCGGACAATAAAGAAGTTACGACGCTCGAGGGACTGCCAGAGGAAGCCGAAGAATTCGGCACGTTCCTTGCGGAACAGGGCGCTGAACAGTGCGGCTTCTGTAATCCGGGAATGATCATGAATACGATCGCACTGCTCCGGGAAAAGGAAGAACCGTCCGATGAGGAGATCAAATCGTATCTTGCCGGCAACTTATGCCGATGCTCCGGCTATGAGGGACAGATGCGCGCGATCCGGAACTTCCTTTCCTGGCGGGACGAAAGACCCGGCGCCGCCGTGATCAGGGTACGGGATAAAAAAGATCAAAAGAGCGCAGGAGAAGAAGAGGACAGTATATCGAAAGAAACGGCAGCGGGAGGTGCGGTATGAACAAAACGGTAAATGAAACCTTCCGGAACGAAGCCTTTGGAGCCGGTCGGCAGGAAGCAAAGCAGGCGGAAAAGCACAGCCGGATCCTAAGCGAATCCTATGGGGAGGGACTTAAGATCGTAGGAAAGCCGGTTCCCAAAAAGGACGCGATGCAGCTCGTGACAGGAAAGCCTTTGTTTACGCAGGATCTCGCTCCGAAGGACTGCCTTGTGGTCAGGCTCAAGAGAAGCCCCCATGCAAACGCGATGATCAGAAGTATCGATAAGACGGCGGCAATGAAGGTGCCGGGCGTGGAGGCGATCTTTACCTATGAGGATGTCGACCAGAACGGGAGGCGCTATACCCAGGCGGGACAGACCTGGCCGGAGCCAAGTCCGTATGACCGGCTGGTTTTAGACCGGCATGTGCGTTTTGCGGGTGATGTGGCGGCAATCGTTGCCGCTTGCGATGAGAAAAGCGCGGAAAAGGCAGTGGATCTTCTGAAGATCGATTATGAGGTCCTTCCTGCAGTGCTGGACTTTCATACGGCACTTGACAACCCCGTGCTGGTGCATCCCGAGGATAACTGGGAGTCGCTTGCGCCGGTAGGCGCGGACAACAAAAGAAATCTCTGCGCGCATGCGGAATGCGGGGAGGGAGACATTGACCGGGTGCTCTCGGAATGTGATGTGGTGATCGATCAGGTATATCATACCAAAGCTGTACAGCAGACCATGATGGAGCCCTTCTGTACCTTCTGTACGATCGATCCCTATGGCAGACTGGACATCTTAAGCTCGACACAGATCATCTTCCATGCGCGGCGCATCGTGGCCAATGCCCTGCATATCCCGAAATCACAGATCCGGGTACGAAAGCCCAGGATCGGCGGCGGCTTCGGCGCAAAGCAGACAGCGATCTCGGAGGTCTATCCGGCTTTTGTGACCTGGATGCTGAAAAAGCCGTCCATGCTGGTCTTTACCAGGGAAGAGACACAGACAGCCTCCTCCCCGCGGCATGAAATGGAAATGCATGTGAAGGTCGGCGCCATGAAGGACGGCAGCATCAGAGGCATTGACCTCTATACGCTGTCCAATACCGGTGCTTACGGCGAGCACGGACCGACGACCGTCGGGCTGTCGGGACATAAATCGATCCCGCTGTATGGAAGCGCAGAGGCCTTTCGCTTTGTAGATGACGTGGTCTATACCAACCATATGTCCGCCGGAGCGTATCGGGGCTACGGCGCGACCCAGGGTATCTTTGCCGTAGAGACTGCGGTCAATGAGCTTGCGGCAAAGCTGGATATGGACCCGATCGAGATCCGTCTCAAAAACATGGTCCATGAAGGCGAGCGGATGATGGGATACTACGGGGAGACAGCCACAAGCTGCCACCTTGAGCAGTGCCTGAAAAAGGTACGGGAGATGATCGGCTGGGACAGCTATGCTTTAACGCCCGGCAAAAACCGGCACTATAAGCTGATGCCTGACGGAAAGATCCGAAGCGTCGGCGTGGCCCTGAGCATGCAGGGCTCCGGCATCAGCTCCGTGGATGTGGGAAGCTGCAGCATAAAGCTGCAGGATGACGGAACCTATACCATGCGCTTTGCGGCTGCAGATATGGGCACCGGCTGCGATACCACCCTTTCACAGATCGCAGCGGAGGTCCTCGAATGCAGTCTCAATGACATTGCCGTAGCCGGTGCGGATACGGATACCTCGCCCTATGATTCCGGCTCCTATGCTTCCTCTACAGCCTATGTGACCGGAAAGGCGGTGGAAAGAGCGGCGCTTAAACTGAGAGAGCTGATCTGTGAAAAGGGAGCGGAAAGGCTCGGTGTTGATCCAAAGACCGTGGAGTTTGACGGAAAGAGGGTATATATCCGCAGAAGGCTTTCAGCATCATCCGACACTCTGCAGGCGAAGGCACTGAAGAAGATGAAGGAAGAAACAGCAGCGGAAAGTCCCGGGATCTCGTTACAGGAGATCGCGGCAGCCTCGCAGTGCTTTAATAATCTTGCACTCGAGGTCACGGAGAGCAACAGCTCGAAGACCTCCCCGCCTCCGTTTATGGCAGGCGCAGCAGAGCTGGAAACAGATCCTCTGACCGGAGAAACAAAGGTGCTCCGTTATTGCGGCTGCGTGGACTGCGGTACTCCGCTCAATCCGAACCTGACAAGAGTCCAGACCGAGGGCGGTGTGCTGCAGGGAATCGGCATGGCGCTGACGGAGGATATTCAGTATAACGATCGGGGAAGGCCAAGAGAAAGCTCTCTGATGCAGTATCATATCCCGGCCAGGACCGACATCGGGAAGATCGAGATCACCTTTGATCCGAGCTATGAGGAGCTTGGACCCTTTGGCGCCAAGTCGATCGGTGAATGCGTGATCAACACGCCGGGTCCTGCGATCACGGAGGCTGTTTACCAGGCAACGGGAAAGCGCTTCCGCGAGCTTCCCATCACACCGGAAAAGATCGCGATGGCTGCC
>CAMNFX010000131.1 GCA_946537585.1 uncultured Lachnospiraceae bacterium | reverse complement strand
CGGAGCGGAGCGTAGAGGTTTGCCTGCGCGGTATATTTCTGGCTCATTCAGGTATAAAATCGCCCTGCGGTCATCCCGCAGGGCGTTTCTTATTTTCCGTATTTTTCTGCTCTCAGCTGATCTGTGCGCCGCTTTCATCAAAGCTGCAGACCACGCCGTTGATCTCCCGGGTGCCTGTCACCATCTGTCCCTGTCCTGAGCCCACTTTGGTCTCAAGGTAATAGCGCTTCCCGTCGGTGTCGGTGAGCCATCCGGTATGCATGTACCCGTCCG
Source organism: uncultured Lachnospiraceae bacterium (assembly GCA_946537585.1). Classification (GTDB taxonomy): domain Bacteria; phylum Bacillota; class Clostridia; order Lachnospirales; family Lachnospiraceae; genus Avilachnospira. The sequence continues at coordinate 4,106 of CAMNFX010000131.1, read as the reverse complement.
GATCAAAGTAATACCAGGAACTCCCGATCTTCAGCCATCCGGCATTGTAGGGGGCTCCGTTTACCAGGTACTGCCAGCGGTAGGTCACTCTCTTCCAGCTGCTGCCCTGTCCGGTCCCTCCTGAAGCACCGATACCTGCGGTCGCGCCGCCGTTCAGGCCGGTCACGCCGCTGCTGGCGCCGGTCTGAGTGAACGAGGCAAAGTTCCCGTCACTTACCGCGCTGTAATCCGCGAGGAATTCCCAGGGGTCGTCCACATCATAATCCGAAGTATCCACGCTTTCGTCTCCGGTGATGCCGAACTCGCTTAGGGCAATGTTGTAATAGGCGTGGTCGTTGCTGCGGGGGATCGCACGGACGGTTACCTTTACCGTGTGATCCGCTGAAGAATTGATATAGCTCTGTACGTCGAGGGAGGTCCCGGTGACGGTTTTTTCCTGCTTGACCTGTTTTCCGGAAATATTCGTAAAGCTGATCCGTACGCGGTATTTGTCCGCCCAGTTCATATCCTCCCAGCGGGCGGTCCCGCCGGAAAGCACAGCCTCCGTGTAGCCCTCTTCCTCTGTAGCCAGCGCTCTTACCGCAGCACCCACACGGCCGTCAGCATCCGCTGCGATCTGGGAGGCGATACTGACCGAGGTCTGCTTTGTCGTTCCGTGTTTCAGCTTTGTATCCCCGTTTTTGGTCGTATAGGAGATCAGATATTCGTACTTTCCGGCATAGGGCACCGCGCTCCAGTCCAGTGTCCCCGCTGCGTAATCGATCTGCGGTTCCGGCGCGATCAGCCGGTAAAACGGATAGACGAGGAGACGGCCTTCCGCCTCCGCGTTGTCCTCGGAAACATACTCCACCGAGGTGGAACGGATGCCGGTACCGCGGATCACGAGGTCCTCATCGAGAGACTCGTTGTCCGAATGGATCCGGATCTTCAGGCTGCAGGGAATGGTCGGGTTGGCTGTCGTCTCCGGCGTACTTTCAAGATCTACCGTGATCTGATCATCATCGTCCGTCAGGACATAATCCGGGAGAAATGCCTCTCCCGCGTTATGCTCCGGGATGTTGTCGAGATCCGCCTCGAGATCGATATGCCGGGTCATGGCTGCCGATGTGAAGCTGAGCATGAGAACGGAAAGTCCCGCACATGCAAAAACACAGCCTGTTTTCATAATTCCTGTCATTTTCATTAGTAAGCCCCCATGCGATAGCCCGCACAGCCATGTAGATACGCTGTGTATCCTGAACATCCGGCTTAGTCTCCCCGCGCATAGAGCGAAGATGCCCGATGCCCGGATCTACGCACATTCAGTTTCTGCCAAAAAGCTTCAGGACCTTCGTCCAGAGTGTCTTAAAGATATTGGCGACCCTGCCGGCAAAGGTGGTCTTCTCCGGAGCGATCTCCGCATCAGCCAGAACGTCCGTCTTTTCCTCTTCTTTTGCGGAAATCTCCTCGGAACGGCAGATGATCTGGATCGATGTGGGAGCCTGATTTTTGCTGCTGGTCAGGGATTCCTTTTCGGCATCCGGATCCATATTGAGGAAGTTATTGTCCGCTTCCTGCTCATCGAGCTCATCATTGATGGACTGCCGAAGGTCCGCTCCCGCTTCCTTCAGCTTCCGGGTGTTCTCGATCATGTTTCCGGTATTATCCACTGCCTCGCGTCCAAGCTCGATCCCCTCATCTCCGGCACGGCTGAAGTTCTCCGATGCTGCCCGGAGCGTATTGTTAAGGACCTGCGCCGTCTCGGTAAAATGGTCGCCGAGCTGCTCCGTCTCCACGATCAGGCTGGAAACGTTGGCAAGTGCTGTCTGTACATCCTCATAATAGCTGTTCAGTGTTGCCGTCAGATTATCCACACTCGACGAAGCGCGGCGGAGGCTGTCGAGCAGGCGGCTCGTCTGATAGGAAACCGAAGCGCCGGCGTCCATGACATCGTCGATGTCGCGGATCACCCGGTCTACCTGTTCCAGTACATCATCATAATCCGCCGTGGAGTAGGCGGTGATCGCATTCGCAAGGGCTTCCGTGCCGGCATCGGAAAGCTCGTTAAGGCTGTCCTTCAGGCTGCTGCCCGCTGTACCGTAGGCGGTATTGTTCGTAAGCTGTGTGATGCTCTCCTCTAAGCCCAGCATGGACTGCATGCGGCCGATGAAACGGGAAGCCTGTGCCGTGGACTGAGGAGATGCCGCTCCTCCGGAGGAAGCCAGCGCGGAGATCCCCTGTACGATCGCAGCCTGATCTGCAGGCACAACATTCTTCGTGGCAAAGAACCTGCCTACTGCCGTTGCCACGGCGTTGGGGTCACCCGCCATTGCCTGCTGGAAGGCGCCGATCATGCTGTAGAGGTCCGCCCTGGTCACGGTATAGCTGCTGCCGATCCCGTCGGTCGAGCCAAGGATCTCATAATAATCGGAGGGAGTTCCGACATGGCTTGCGCGTCCGCTGTACGAGGACTCCTTCACAGGCTCTGAAAGAAGATCATACAGATCGAGCATCAGCGCAACCTGCGGGATCAGCGCTTCGAGCTGCTTTTGCGTCATGGAGGCCGGATCTGTCACCGACTCATTGATGATATCGATCACTGCCGCCGGCAGATATTCTTCTTCAAATTCGGCATCTCCGAGCGCCGCGGAATACAGCAGTTCGGCACTGTCTCTCTGAAAGTCTTCCGAACGGCTGATGGTCTTCAGGTTCTCTGCGGCAACGCCGCCCCGGACGAGGGAACCTGCCAGCTTGTCGAGTGCCGTCCTCGTAACGATGAGGTCTTCCTGTACGCTGTCGATATTAAAGGTATTGACCGAGGACATCTCACGGGAAAGCGTGCGAAGGCGCTTTCCGAGCGTTCCCATGACCCCGCTTGTCTGCTGCAGCGCGGCGTTGGTATCGTTCAGCCTTGTGTTGAGGTCATAGACCATCCACTGGGAGGTCTGGACCGAGGTGTTCACGGGCTCTAAGAGTGCGTTAAAATCCCTCAGGTCCTGCAGTGTGACATCCACTCCGTTGAAAATGACCGGTCTTGTCTCGTCAAGCTTCCGCTTGCCGCTCGCAAGCTCGTCCAAGATCTCATTGGTCTTATCGAGCTGGGATGACATGCTGACAACATTGTCCATGATCGCCTCGACACTGTCCATCATGGAATTGGAGTTGTCGCGGAACTTGTCCTTCAGCTCCTTCAGGTCCTTGATCTTGGAAAGGTCACCCACCGTGACCGGCGTCATGATCATCATGACGCCCATGGACTCGAAGCAGTCCGTGCCGACGCGGGCCGTGAAATGCCCCTCCTTGCCCGGCAGGGCCTCAAAGCCGATCCCGCTGTAGTTGCCGAAGCTTGCCTCCATGGAATCCGGCGCGTCAATGGAATAGACATCCGCCGTATCCATCGGGATCAGCACCAGCAGGATGATGTTGTCCTGCATATATTTTGAAACGTTTTTATTGGGGATCGCGTCTACATTGATCTCCACCGTGCCGGAGGCGCCGCCGACCCTTTCGGGCGCGGTCTCGATGCCGTTGACCTTGTAGCTCACATGGAAATTCCAGGGGATCTCCACCTTCTCCGGGTCGAGCGAACCCTGAAAATAAAGCTTGCTGCCGTTTTCGGGTCTCGCCCAGGTCACGGCGTCTTCCTTTTTCTCCGGCTCCTGATGATCGGTCATGTTGACGATCTCATTGTAGCTGCCGTAATCCGTATAGCTGTCCCCGGTCGTAAACTGGATCTCCTTTACGACATTGGCCCTGTCAATGCCTCCCTCATAGTCCATGTTGATGTAGAGCTTCTCGCTCACATCCGCGCCCCGGGCAAATACCGTCAGGACGCCAGTATGGCTTACGGCAAGCACCGCTAAGAGAAGAGCAGCTGTCTGCCGCTTCATCATTTTCTTCCATCTGTTTACGCTCATGGCTGCCCTCCTTTCCTGTCTGCTGCCTGATCATTTACTTCCTTATCAGCTGTCTGATCAATAACGTCCTGACCGGCTGTCTCTTCCTCTTTCAAACTCCCGGTCGTCCCCGGCTTTTCTTCTGCAGGAGATCCTCCCGGGTCCTTCCGGCTTACAACCGGTGCTCCGTATTCATCTGTCAGTCCTTCCGCCTCTCTTCTGGCGGCGTCC
>CAMNFX010000130.1 GCA_946537585.1 uncultured Lachnospiraceae bacterium | reverse complement strand
GGACAAAATCTGTTGGCAGCCAGTTCCACAATTCAGGGTATAAAGCAGAGTTGTGAAACTCATTCCAGACGATCGCTTCACGCTGCCGGGCTGTCTTCCTCCGGGAATGTGATCTGCACTTTGGTGCCCCGGCTGGTCGAGCTGGTCAGGGTGATCTTTGCGTCATGCAGCCTTGCTCCGTGCTTTACGATGGACAGGCCGAGACCGGTGCCGCCCACTTCCTTGGAGTGGCTCTTGTCCACCCGGTAGAAGCGTTCGAATACCCGCTCCCGATCCTCCTGCGGAATGCCGATGCCGGTATCCGAAACCAATACCGAAGGTTTTCCGTCCTCACGTTTGATCTCCACCGTCACCGTTCCGCCATAGCGGTTATACTTGATGGCATTGTCCGCGAGGTTAAAGATCATTTCATAGATCACCGGACGGATCGCCAGGATTTCCTCATGGGTGCCCTTCAGATTCAGTGTAATCTTTCGGGCGTCTGCCTGATTCCGAAGACTGTCGAGGATCTTCGAGGAGAGCTCATAGAGGTCAACGGCTTCCTTTTCCGGGAATCCCGCTTCCTCGTCAAGCCGGCTCAGCTGCATGATGTCGTCCACGAGCCCGATGAGGTGCTGCGCTTCTTTATAGATATCCCCGGCAAATTCGGGCATTTTCTCCGGCGGGACCATTCCATTCTTCATCAGCTCGGCAAATCCCGAGATCGAGGTGAGCGGTGTTCTCAGCTCGTGGGAAACGTTGGCCGAAAACTCCCTGCGAAGCTGCTCCCGCTGCTCCGCCTCCTCCTGGATCGTAGTCTTCTGCTCCTGGATCCTCCTCACCAGGGGCTCGAGCTCCGGGTAAACATCCTTCGGATCCGGATCATCGAGGTTCAGCTCATTCACCGGCTTTAAGATCTGCCTTGCCACGCGGAAGGACAGAATGCCGGAAGCGATCAGAAGCAGGATAAAGACCCAGATCAGCGGAAAGATCGCCGTGAATGCGCGCCGGATGGCACTTAAAGGCCGGGAGAGACGTAAGACCGTCCCGTCTTCGCAGAGAAAAGCATAGTACATGGTATCCACGCCGCCGGAATCTGAACGGCGGATGCATTTTCCCTCGCCCTCGCTCAGGGCCGCTGCCACTTCCTGGTAGTCTTTCTGATTTTTCAGTTCGGGATATTCGCTGTCATACAGAACGCCGCCGTCGCCTGCGAGCCAGGTGATGCGGTTGACGTTGTCGAGATTTTCCAGATACTCCCTGCCGCCGATCCTGAGTCCGCCTGCGGCATACCCGGCCTCCACCTTCAGCGCTTCATAGGTCTCGTTCAGGGACTGGGAGTAGCGGACAGCGAAGATCAGGACCGCACAGATGGTCAGGATGGAAATGCCGAGGAGAAAGGTATAGGTAAATATCTTTTTGGTCATTCTTCCACTCCGTTGATCCTGTAGCCGATGCCGCGGACAGTTTCGATATAGCTGCCCGCCTCCTTCAGCTTCATGCGAAGCGTCCGGATATGCACATCCAGCGTCCGGCTTTCCGGTTCATTTCCAAGTCCCCAGACACTGTCCAGAAGAACAGAGCGCTTCATGACGTTTCCTGCATTTTCCGCAAGCAGGCACAGGAGACTGAATTCCTTGACCGTGAGCTGTACCGGTTCCCCGTCCAGCTGCACCACATGCCTTTCCGGGGAAATGAGGAGCCTGCCGATCCGGTATTCCTTCGGGACCGGCGCCGTCTGGTTTCTGCGGAGCACCGCCCGGACCCTGGCTGTGAGCTCCAGGATGCCGAAGGGCTTGACAATGTAGTCGTCGGCGCCCAGATCCAGCCCTTCCACACGCTCGTATTCCTTGCCCTTTGCCGTCACCATGATAATGGGAACGGACGCTGTCTCCGGCGCCTTTCGAAGCTGCTTAAGAATGCTGATCCCGTCCTCTTCCGGTAGCATGATGTCCAGCAGGATCAGCTCCGGGAGCTCCTCCTTCATGGCCTTCCGAAAAGCCGACGGGCGGTCAAAGCCTTTTACCTCGAAGCCCTGACTCATGAGGGCATAGATCACCAGCTTGCGAATGCTTTCATCATCTTCCAGAAAATAGATCATCCGTTCCTCCTGCATTAATCAGATGGCAAAACGACGGGTGTATTCATCATAGGCCTCCCAGAATAAAGGAGTGCCTTTTTCATGCAATGTGTGTGAATATTCATGCACCTGGTATCCGTCTCCCGATAATTCTATCATAGCTGCTGCGATATTGGAGCAATGATCTGAAATGCGTTCGCAGTTTGTGATAATGTCGTTAAAAACGAAGCCTAAGGGAATGGAGCAGACCCCGTTCTGCAGTCTTTCCACATGGTTCAGCTTCATCTTGTCGCACAGATCGTCGATCGCCTCCTCGAGAGGCTCCACCCGCCGTGCTGTGACGAGGTCTACGGAGCAGAATGCGGAAACAGCCATGCTGACCGCCTGGCTGACGGCGCCGTAGAGGACCTCGAGCTCCTTGCGGGATTCCTCGGAAAACTGTTCCTTTTTCTCAAACAGCTCCTTTGCGTTTCCGGCCAGGTTCAGGGCATGGTCGGAAATGCGTTCAAAGTCGGAAAGCGTGTGCAGGTACCGGGAGACCTCCTCGTTCTGCTCCGCCGTCATTTCATGCCCCGTCAGGCGGATCAGGTAGGTTCCCAGGCTGTCCTCGTAGGCATCGACGTCATTTTCCATCCTCTTTACTTCCTCAAAGCCTTTTTCGGAGTAGTTCGAAAACAGGGAAAGCGAAGCTGCAAATGACTGCTCTGCCAGGTTTGCCATTTCATGGATGGTGTTGCGGGACTGCTCGATGGCAAGTGCCGGATGGGCAATGAAGCGCTCCTCGAGACGGATGCCGGGCCGCTTGTCTCCCGTGTCCGGAACCAGCGAGGTCACGATGGCCTCGATCACGTCCGTGAGGGGGATCAGCAGCACGAGCATGCACAGGCGCAGCACGGTATTGACCCATGCGATGCTGAAGGGATCCATGATGTTCGCAGTAAAGGGGAAATGCAGGAAATAGTTGGCCAGATAGAAGATGCCGGCTGTCATCAGCATTCCGCCGCCGGTGGTGATGGGATAGATCAGTGCTGTACGGACGCCGCCGGGATTGGCCCCGATGGCGGAAAGAAGGACCGGTGCGGATGCGCCGACCGTGATGCCCATCAGGATGGGCATGGTGACTTCAAAGGTCATGACGCCGGTGACGCTCAGGGCCTGCAGGATACCGACCGCAGCGGATGCCGACTGGAGCACGACGGTGAACAGGAAACCGATGAAAATACCCAGAAACGGATTGGACAGGTTCGTAAGAAGGGCGATGAACCACTCCGAATCCCTGAGGCTGGAGACGGAATCGGACATGCCCTTCATTCCGTACATCAGGACGGCGAACCCCAGCAGGATGTCGCCGAGATATTTCAGAGAGTCCTTTCTTGCAGCCATCCTGAGAATAATGCCGATCAGGGCCACGACCCCGGTCAGGGTGGAGGTGGAGATCAGGTCGGCCATGCTGCCGGCGCCCTCGATATAGCTCAGACAGATGATCCATCCGGTGATGCTGGTCCCAAGGATCGCGCCGAGAATGACGCCGATGGCCTGCCTTACCTTCATCATGCCGGCATTGACAAAGCCGACAGTCATCACGGCCGTAGCGCATGAGGACTGGATGATCGCCGTAATGCCGGTTCCCAGGAGCACGCCGCGCATCGTGGTCCCCGACAGGCGGTACAGGATCGGCTCCAGTTTGCTGCCGGACAGCTTTTTGAGGCTGTCACCCATAAATCCCATGCCGAACAAAAACAGCGCAATGCCGCTGAGCAGGGATATAACTTCACTAATACTCATAATTGCTTACCTCAGATACAGTTTCATTCTTCAGGTCGGAGAAGTTTCAGTTCTGACCGAAACCAGAGAAATCTTCAGGCCTGGCCAAGACCGGAAATGGTTTCGGCTCTGACAGCTGTATTGTAGATAAGCCTGTGTTAAATCCACTATCCATCCAATGTTAAATGCAGGTTAAATCGTCGGTGTTTGGCGCGCTTATATTGATACATCATAAGGCAAATCCGCGCCTCTTATTTTTTCTGCGAGGCAGCATAGTCCTCGTAAGCGCGGCGGCGCTCCCTATAGGAACGAAGGTTCCGGAAAAAAAAGACAAGCACTGAGATCAGCAGAAAGCCGGGCAGGAAGATAAGCGTGCCCGCAAAGATGTATTCCATACCTGCCAGCACGGACATGAGAAGGCTCAGGGCAAATGCCGGGAGCAGGGCCCACTTTACGCACTGCAGGATGTAGCCCGGCAGCGTTACTTCGGGGACCGGAACCGGCGTCTTTCCCGAAACAAAACCGCCCGGCGCCGTTTTGCTCTTTTCCCCGGCCCCGTCTG
>CAMNFX010000129.1 GCA_946537585.1 uncultured Lachnospiraceae bacterium | reverse complement strand
CACCTCCATGCTGATCAATATGAACAACATCCACCTGATCTCGGATTTCCTTCAGAAGCCCGAGATGCTGTCCCCCGCTGGAACAGTGCGTCATCTCATCTTAAGTGAACAGGGTTTCACCTCTGCTGTGGAAAACGGTGAGGCCAGGCAGGCGGCCGCCATCTCGGAGGCATTTGAGATCGCCAACGCGAACCCTTATATCGAAGGCTTTTACCTCACCCGACAGGTCGATGCCGCAAGCCAGGTAGCGATCAACTGCGCCTTTGGGCTTCGTTACCGGGATGAGAGTCAGGCCATTGATGAAATGCCCGGCGCAAAGAAACAGGCCTGGAGCGTATACCAGGGACTGCACTGATATCGGATCTTTCCGAAAGAAGCAGTAAAACAGGCGTTTTATTTACATAATTCAAAGCGCACGGGAGCAGCCGTGCGCTTTCTTTGAGGAGTAATCGAAAATGATCGTTGAACAGAGGTTTTTTATCGGCATGCAGGATGTGGGCAACATCGGCGCCGCCGCCAACAAGGTCACAAATAAGGCTCTGGTGGAAATGCTCAGCAACACCGCCACCGTACACGCGATCAAAGTGGGGCAGAGCGCCATGCAGCGGAAAGAAGACGGCATGATCTGGATGGTCATCAACTGGAAGCTGCAGGTCATAAAGCGCCCTGCTGCCTGCGAGACGGTCATCTGCCGCACCTGGGCGCAGCGTTATAACCGCCTTAAGGCCATCCGTGACTTCGAGATCGTCAGCGAAGCCGGAGAGCTGCTGGCACTTGCCACCTCCGACTGGGTCGCCGTCGGACCGGACCGCCATTCCTTTGTAAAGCTCGATGAAAACAACATGGGAGGCTACGGCTGTGAACCGGAGCATGAGGCATTGCCCGGGACCGTTTTCACCAAGGTCCGCGAGAAGGACTTTGAGATACAGAATGCGGCCGCCTTTACCGTCACCCGTTCCATGATCGACGCCAACCACCACATGCATAACACCGCCTATCTGGATCTTGCCAATGAAGTCCTTCCGGAAGACCTTGAGGAGGCCTGCTTTGATCACGTGGAGATCAATTACCGTAAGGAAGCCCTGCTCCATGATTCTCTGCGGGTCGAATACGGGCTTAAAGCACTGGCCGGATCCGCGCCCGGAGAAGAAGAGGGATCCCCGAAACGCTGCATCTTTGTGAAAAACGAAGACGGATCTGTGCTTCACACGACCATACTGCTTTACTGATAATCCTATATGAACATTCTGCTTTAAGAGCAAACGGACAGCCAGGTTCCGACGGCTGTCTCTTTGTTTTTTATGGACGACGGCCTGCATTGGGTTTATAATTATCATAGCATTCTGTTGTTCTTATGAAAGGAATGGATCAATGCTCACAACCATCATCTGCATACTGGCATTATTGGCTTTAATGAAGCTGACGCTGAAGATCAGCTGGACTGTCCTTAAATTTTTTGTGATCTTCTTTGCCTACGGCTTTTTATTTGTCATGATCGTGAAGTTCTTCGGTTATACTGTTTCGGCGCCCGTTCTCTTCGTAGGCGGCGTTGTCTGGCTGCTGACCAAATGCTTCGGCGCCATCTTCTGAAAAAACTGAAAGGGGGAGAGATATATGTGGACAAGAGATGAACTGAAGGCGAGAGGAAAGGCTGCCATGAAGGCCAATTACTGGCCGTCTGTCGCAGCAGGACTGCTGCTTACCGTCTGTACCGGCGGAAGCTATGCGGGAGCCGGTTCTTCATCCGTAAATAATCTTCATGATACACAGCAGTCCATAGAGAGCATTCCGAAAGAGGATATCATCATGATCGTCATCGCCGTACTGATCGCGGTGAGCTTTATCCTCGTTGTGAGCTCTGCATTCAAGATCCTGCTTTTAAACCCGCTGCAGGTCGGCTGCCGCAATTTCTTCCATGAGAATCTCCCGGCGCCTGCAAGCATCAACGAAGCACTATGGGGATTCCAGCACGGCTACGGCAGAAATCTGCTGACCATGCTGCTCTCAGGTCTTTTCATCTTCCTGTGGGGCCTTTTATTCATCATTCCCGGAATCATAAAGAGCTATTCCTACCGCATGGTGCCGTATATCCTGCGGGACGAGCCGGAGCTTTCCCCGATGGAAGTGATCAGCAGAAGCAGGGACATGATGAACGGTCAGAAGCTGAATGCCTTTATCCTGGATCTCTCCTTTATCGGATGGGCTCTGCTGACCGCGCTTACCTGCGGTCTTGCCGGTATTTTCTATGTCGGCCCCTATAAGGCAGGCACCGACGCGGCGCTCTATGACGCTGTCAAGGCTGACTATGAGCAGTACGCCTGACGGTCCCTGCTGAATGGTTTTATTACCTCTTACATGGCTATATGACGAGCTTCTTCTAAAAGCTATAAGCGGCGTTTATACAACGCCGCAGCTTTTGTTTTCCGTTTTCTTCGGCTTAAGCGCCGGCCTCATGTGGGCATCCGTGCTCGGCACCCTCAGGCGCGGGAGAAAAACATATATCATCATCGCTTTGCTGAACGCCCTTATCTTTACCGTTGAGAGCGTACTCCGCAGCACCTACCCGGTCTATTTTTCACCTGCATCCATCCTTGCCGGCGCGGGCAATGTTGCCGCAAACTACCGTGAGGAAATGATCCGCGGGATCGTTTCCGGCATCGGGCGCATGGCGCTTTTCTCCCTGCCGGTGATATTCTGCTGTGCAGCTCTTTGCACGGATTGGATCAAAAACCGGAAAGCATCCGATCAAAGCGTTCTGGAAGCTGCGGCAAATGCTGCTGCCGGTCCGGCACCACAAAGAAAACGCGGCTTGCCCTCAGCAGCTGCCATCGCCCTTTCCATGACACTTTCCATACTTCTGCATTACACCGCTGCCGCGTTTGCCTGTTCCGGAGCATACAGGCCGATCTATACAGGGCAGTACAACTTTAATGACGCGGTGGAAAACTTCGGACTGACGACAGCGCTTCGTCTGGAGACCTGTTACAGTATCTTCGGCAACCCGGGCAGCAGCTTTCAATTGGAAGAAGACGCTGATGAAGGGGTCGAAAGGAAAGCTGCCGAAGAAGGCTCGGATCCCGATCCGGCTGCAGCTTCGGATGCCGCCGGCCCTGGCTCTGACAGTGATGAGGCCGCTCCCGGCATGTACGATGCAACGCCCTCCGACATGGTGGCTGAAGCCGAGACCCCGGAAGAAGCAGCAGAGGAGCTTCCGCCTCCGCCTTCTTACAATGTGATGGATATTGACTTTGGCCGGCCCGAGCTTTCCGAAGGAAGCGCGGGAGAGCTGAGCGCTTTTCTTTCAACCCGGGAGCCGTCCCTTCAGAATGAATACACGGGCATTTTCCGCGGAAAGAACCTGATCATGATCTGCGCGGAGTCCTACTGTGATGCCTTCGTCCGCCCGGAGCTTACGCCGACACTCTGGCGTCTTTCCCGGAACGGCTTCTATTTCTCCGACTTTTACCAGCCGTCCTGGGGCGGCAGCACGACGACAGGAGAGCTTTCCTTCGTTGAAGGCCTTGATTCCACGGCAGGAGACGAGGCGGTCACGAACATCGCCGATCATAACCATTACTTCACCATGGGCAATCAGCTGCAGCGCCTCGGCTACTTCAGCCTTGCCTTCCATAACGGTTCCTACACCTTCTACCATCGTGAGCGGACCCACGAAAACCTCGGCTACGACGCATACTTTGCCTCGGGACATCATATCGAGGACTTCTGCGGTCAGGGCTACCCGACGGATACACAGATGATCGAAGGGACACTTCCCGCCTATATCGGCCACCAGCCCTTCAGCATTTATTACATGACCGTGAGCGGGCACGCCCCCTACGAGAAAAACAGTTATTTTGTCCGGCATTATTATGATCAGGTCAATGCCATCGTCGGCGACGAGTATTACGAAAAGACGAAGTACTATATCTGTTATCAGATGGAGCTGGAAAGTGCCCTCACAAGCCTCGTAAAGGGTCTTGAGGATGCCGGCATCGCCGATGATACCGTGATCGTTCTGGTGGGAGACCACTACCCCTACGGTCTTGGCAACGGCAGGACCTGGCACAATGACCGGGACTATATCGACGATCTGATCAAGGAGGACGACGTCCTCTACTGGAACGAGGATAAAAACGGGCTTATCATCTGGTCCGGATGTCTCGAAAACTCCCTGAAGGGCATGTCCTGTAAGATCTCCGAGCCGGTCTCGAGCCTCGATATCCTGCCGACGGTCTCCAATCTTTTCGGCGTGGAGTTTGATTCGAGGCTCCTGCCGGGAAGAGATGTCTTTGCCGAAAACACGGAGCCCTTCGTATTCTGGAATAACTTAAGCTGGATCACGAAAGACGGCAAATACGACAGCCGCAAGAAGGTCTTTTATCCGGCAGA
>CAMNFX010000128.1 GCA_946537585.1 uncultured Lachnospiraceae bacterium | reverse complement strand
ATTTTGCCGTTTTTGCCGAAAATGCCGATTTTAAGAAACGGATTGGTCTGTTTGCGGATTGTAATCTGCATTTTAGTTTATATTTACTATTATCAAACTTCATCAGCCCTCTCTCCCATTGAATTCAAAAATCAATCAGGTGCGTAAGCTGTGTCCTGTAAAAACATAAGAATTCAGCATCCTGCCGCTCAGCATTCGCCGAACACGAGCTTTTGAAGAAAAAAATAAGTGCAGCTGACGGAACATGGTTTCTGTCCTGTCAATTGCACTTTTTTTAGCTTTTGTTTTTCAGAGGTTTTCAGATTACACCGGCTTGCAGGATACGCCGATCCCGAGCGCGCCCGGACCGCTGTGACAGCAGACGCCAAGCGACAGATAATCGCTCAATACCGGGACTCCCGGGAATGCTTCCTTCACCTGACGGATCCAGTTTTCATTTCCTTCCGGATCCGCGCTGGTTGCTGTCATCAGATGATAAGCGCCCCGCTCATAATAATCGGCAAATCTGGTGCGAAGGTCCTCTTTGATCGTATCGATCATCATCTGGCGGGCTTTCTGCATGCCGTGCGCATTGCGGTGCGGCACCAGCAGTCCGGTATCCAGCTTCAGGATCGGTTTGATCTGGAGAATGCTGCCCGCTGCAGCCGCAAAGCTGCTGATCCTTCCGCCGCGCTTTAAGTACTCCAGCGTATCCACTGCAAGGTAGATCACCTCCAGATTGCGGTACTCTTCGAGCTTCTCTTTGATCTTCGGGGCATCCCAGCCCATTTCGATCATCTTAAGAGCATCCAGGATCGTACAGTGCATCGGCGTGGAGACACGGCCATTATCGACGACATATACTCTGCCCTGATACTTTTCGTCCTCCGCCAGCGCCGCCGCATTCTGGCAGGTGCTGCTCAGTCCGCTGCTGATCGGCATGTACAGGATCTGGTCGTGCTTTTCAAGCGCCCGGTCCCACATTTCCATGGTCATATCCGGGGACGGCTGAGATGTGGAAAGCGGCACGCCCAAAGAAAGCATTTCAAAGAACGCTTCCCTCGTAATGTCGACATTTTCAAAATAATCTTTTCCGTCAATGCAAAACGGCGTATTCAGCAGATAAACGCCGAGACGTTCCGCCTCCTTTGGCGTAAGGCTGCTGTGGCTGTCTGCTACAATTCCGATATTCATGGGCAATATTATATAGTATAAGGTGTGATATGTGAATCAAAAATAATGATCGGTACAATTTACTGAATAAGCTCTTGGAAAATGGGCGAAAAAAGAAAGCGAGCTTTCTTTTTTCAGGACATTTGACATAGCTTTACGCTATGTAATGCATTGTCAAAGCATGGGTGTGTTATCCTTCATCCCCGTCAGTTCACTTCAAGGTCGAACTCCGCAGGCAAAAACCTCGGACATACATTTTCCTGTGTGATGATGACGGAGGCTGCCAGTCTTGTTCCGATGGCGCAGGCTTCTCCGAGGGTCTTGCCGTAGGTCAGCCCGATCGCTACTCCGGAGAAGAAGGCATCCCCGCAGCCGGTCGTGTCCTTTACATCGACCCTGATCGGCGGACAATGTCCTGAGATGCCGGTCTCCGACTCGGCGTATACAGCGCCTTTCGACCCAAGCGTTACGACCATGGAGGGGATCTGCGCCTGCCTGATCTTGTTCAGGATGATCTCTTTAAGTTCATCCGGCAATGTACCCTCATAATTCTCCGAAAACAGGATCCCGGCTTCCTGCTCATTGCAGACGATGCAGCTGATCCGTTTTAAGAGATCCCGGCGTTCGATCGCGATCGACATGTTGGAAACAGGCGCATAGACCTTTTTGTCATACTTTTCAGCAAGGGAGAGCACTTTTTTAAGGATCGGTGCCTCAATGTCGAACTCGACGCAGATGCTGTCCGCTCCGGAAAAGATCTCGTCTCCCTGTTCCTCCAGGATCATGCCGATCTCGCTTAAATCCGGCCTCTTTGAGATCGATGCAACCACGTCTCCGCTGTTGTCAAAAACGGCCAGCCAGGTCCCGAGTCCGTCCTCCGTACGGCGGATATAGGACGTATTGCAGCGGTGTTTTTTCAGCTTCTGAATCACGTCCGTGCTGATACCGCTCCTGTCCACCACGGTAACCAGCGTCGGGGTCAGCTCCACATTGGCTATATCCTCCGCAATGTTGCGGCAGACGCCGCCGTGCACCTGCACGACCCTGCCGGAATTTCTTCCCGCAGGAATATACTGGCTTAAGGGATATCCCTTGATATCCACAAATGTTGCCCCGATCACCACGATGCCTGTTTTCATAAGGCGGTTCTCCTGTCATCCTTTTCTATATTACTCCATGATAATTATATCGCATAATTACTGAAATTGATACAAATTTAATGCCAGGCAGGCATCGTAAACGGGATGCTGTATGCTATAATGAGCAAGGGTTATCATAAGCATCGGATCTGCAGCCTTTTATGTAAATCCATGCTCCTGGATCCCCAATCGTTTCCATGATTTATTGCACCACATCCTCTCCGGCAGTACTGCCGGCATATTATTCCGGAGGTATTATTCGAATGAATGCAGAAGAAAAAATCCGTTTGCAGCAGTTCGCCATCGATATCCGCAAGCAGATCATCCGGGAGATGAGCTCGCTCGGTTCCGGCCATCTCGGCGGCAATCTTTCTATCGCGGACATCGTAGCTGTGCTCTACGGCAGTGAAATGAAGTATGATCCCGCTGACCCGAAGCTTAAGGACCGCGATATCCTGGTCTGTTCCAAGGGTCATGCCGGTCCCTGCCTCTACGGCGCTCTCGCCCTGAAGGGCTTTATCCCGATGGACCGTCTTGATACCTTAAACCGCGGCGGCACCGAGCTTCCGAGCCATTGTGACCGTCTGCATGTTCCCGGCATTGAAATGACGACCGGTTCTCTCGGCCAGGGCTTCTCCGCTGCCTGCGGCATGGCTCTTGCCGCACATCTCGATGATGACGGCCGCACCGTTTACTGCATTATCGGCGACGGCGAGTCCCAGGAGGGGCAGATCTGGGAGGCTGTTCTCTTTGCAGCGCAGCAGCAGCTCGATAACCTCATCCTCTTTGTCGACTACAACAAGGCGCAGCTCGACGGCTGGACGAAGGACATCTGTGACATGGGCGACTACGTGGACAAATTCCACGCGTTCGGCTGGCATACCGCAGAGATCGACGGACACGATGTGGAAGCCATCAAGACTGCCGTAGACGCAGCCAAAGCGGATCGTACCGGACGTCCTCACGTGATCGTCTGCAATACGATCAAGGGCTACGGCGTCTCCTTTACCGTACCGAACGCCTGCCATCACGTAAACTTCACTCCCGAGATCACTGCCCAGTGCATGAAGGAGCTCGATGAACAGCGTGCACAGCTTTCCGCACAATAAGAAGGAGGAATATCATGTCATACAAGATTCTGGAGAATAAAACAACTGCGGATTTTACCATGACCTCCGTCTATGTCGATCATCTGAAGGCACTGATGGCGAAGAACCCGGCTGTCATGGAGCTTGAATCCGACCTTGGCGGTTCTCTTCTCGGCGCTCCCGCCATGAAGGATATCCGCGAGAAGTTCCCGAAGCAGCTCATTAACTGCGGCATACAGGAAGCCAATATGATCAGCGTTGCTGCCGGACTTTCCCTCATGGGACGGATCCCGTTTGCACATTCCTTCGCCGCCTTCGTATCCCGCCGCGCGACCGACCAGGCCTTCATCAGCGGCGCGTATGCAGGCTCCAATGTCCGCATTATCGGCACTGACCCCGGCGTATCCGCACAGCTGAACGGCGGCACCCACATGCCCTTCGAGGATGTAGCCATTTTCCGCGCATTTCCGAAAATGACCGTGATCGAGCCCTCTGACCCCGTCATGCTCGGCAATATCATTGATCAGGTAGCGGACCTCTACGGCATGTTCTACATCCGCCTCTTCCGTAAGAACGCACTGAAGATCTATGAGGAAGGCTCCACCTTCGAGATCGGAAAGGCCGCGACGCTCCGGGAAGGCAGGGATCTCACCATCATTACCGCAGGCGCCGTCATGATGCCGGAGGTCTTAAAAGCTGCCGACGAGCTTTCCAAGGAAGGCATCGAAGCCCGGATCCTCGATATGTTCACGATCAAACCGATCGACGCGGATGCCATTCTGGCCGCCGCTTCCGAAACCGGCGCCATCGTCACTGCCGAAAATCACAACATCATCAACGGCCTCGGCTCCGCGGTTGCGGAGGTGGTCACGACCAGAGGCACCTCCTTTACCCCGATCGAGATGGTCGGCGTCACGGACCGCTTCGGTCAGGTCGGCCCGCTCGCATATCTGAAGGAGGCCTATCACCTTACCGCAGCAGACATCGTCGCTGCCGCAAAGCGCGCGATCGAGCG
>CAMNFX010000127.1 GCA_946537585.1 uncultured Lachnospiraceae bacterium | reverse complement strand
CTGTCCCATAGCTATAAGCGCTTCCGAACCACCCGCGCCTAGCGCGGGGTTTTCGTCATACAAAAAACCATGACTCGTTCATGCTCTTGACGTTACGAACGAGTCATGGATTTTTTATGAATTCTTTCTTTTAAGGCTTACTCAACAGTCCCCTATCCTGTGTCCATACAAGCGCTTCCTTTCTCATGTGCACGCGTGATCGGGATAAAGGAAATAGGAACTGCCTTCCGTCATATGCCTATGTTATTTTTTTCGCTTGTTTTTCCGCATCAGTACCACGCTCTGCAGCAAAATGAAAAAGCACAACATGGCGCCGGTGGTAATACTCTGCCACCAGGGATCCCGCAGGCCTGAGGTCGTGACGATGGACTTGATGGTACTGAGAGTCAAAACACCGAAGAAGGTGCCGATCACATTGCCAACGCCGCCTGTCAGCAGCGTACCGCCGATGATCGAAGAGGCAATGGCGTTCATCTCCGCCGCTGTTGCATTGGTTGCGTTTCCCGCACCGGTATGCATCATAAAGACAAATCCTGCGATTCCACTGAGAATCCCGCACAGCAAATGTGCCATGAAACGAGAATGCCGCACATTCACGCCCAGCATCAGTGCACTCTGACGGTTTCCGCCTACGGCATAAAAGCTGCGGCCAAGTCTGGATTTGCGCAGCAGCAAAAACACCAGTACCACAAGGACAAGCGCGATCACCACACCGATCTCCATGCGCGCCGGGATCATCACGCCCTTTTTGTTGGGGGAACCGAGCCAAGGCATCTCAATACGGGTCTGCAGGATGTCCATCAGATCTTGAGGCCCCTTTTGCGGGTCAACACTGATGATAGTAATCATACCACGCGCAAAGAACATACCGGCAAGCGTGATGATGAAGGGCTGGATCTCCAAATGCGCAATCAGATAGCCCTGTACCAGACCGAAGGCCAGCCCGATGAGCAGAGACATAAGCAGCGCAAAGACGATGCGCCAGCTCTCGGAAAGCCCCATGGATGTGATCAGGCCATTGAAGAGGCCGAGGTTTCCGTTGAGGATCATAACACCGACCATAGCGACCAGCGCCGTCACACCGCCGACAGAAATATCGATGCTGCCGGTGATCATGACAATGGTGAGTCCGCAGGAGATGATAACCAGATAGGCGTTGTCATTGAGCATGTCGAAGAGCATTTGCGGTTTTTTAAAGCCGCCGCCCCAGATCAGCATCGCCAGAACATACATTCCCACAAAAATGCAGATGGTAATGGTCATCAGCAGCTGCGTATCGGTAATTGGTTCTCTGCGGCGAAGCGCCTCTTTCTCTTTCATGCCTTATGCCGCCTCCTTTCCCGCACCGGACGTTCGGCCTTCGCGGATTCTCTTCCCAAAACGATCCGCGGCTTCCTTGACCACAGGAGAACCCATGACCACCAGCAGGACAATGACTACAGCCTTATAGGCTTTGACATCGGTGGAAGGAACCTTCATCGCATAGAGGGTGATCGTCAGGGCCTGGATCGCATACGCACCTAACACAGAGCCAAGCATCTTGAATTTGCCGCCGCTCAAGTTGTTGCCACCGATCGCAACGGCAAGAATGGCGTCCATTTCGATATTGATGAGAAGAGTCTCATGGTTGATCAATCCAAGTCGGCTCACTCCGATCATACCTGCGACGGCACAGCAAGCACCCAGCAGAATGAAAGAGAGAAGTTTGATGCCCACGGCGTTAATTCCGTTGAGCCGTGCTGCACTTTGGTTAATGCCTACAGACTGAATATACAGTCCGAGCGTTGTGAAACGAAAGAGCAGCGCAAACAGGATGCCCATGAGAATGACAATCAAAATCGGAGTCGGTACCGGGATACCGGGAATAAAACTTCCGATAGCGTTGATAATGGGGCTGGATACTGTCGGCGTCGCGCCGCCGTTAATCCAATATGCGATGCTGCGGCCACAGGTAAAGAGTATCAGCGTAGCAATCATCGGTTGGATGTTGAACAGTGCTACAAGACTCCCGTTAAAAGCACCAAAGAGCATCGCCACAGCGCAGCACATCAAAAACGCGCCGACAACCAACATGGGGCTGATATTTCCGCCGCTTTTCAGTACCTTGACGAAAACGCTGCCGGCAATTGCGGCCAGTGCGCCGACCGAGATATCCTGTCCGCCGGAGGCCGCTGTCACAAGCGTCATACCCATGGAGAGGATAACCAGCTCCGATGCACCGTTGAGAATGGAAATCAGATTGCCCTGGAGTACAGGATCGCCGTTATTGTTGGTGGTCAGTCCTACGGAAAAAAAGCTGGGATCACGAATGAGGTTGAAAATAACCAACAGCAAAATAGCAATTAGGGGAACCAGCAGCTGTGAATATCGGGCGACGCCGCTCTTCCCTCTCCTGCTTTTATTCATTTTCGCCGCCTCCTCCCGCAATGGTGTGCATGACATGGCTCTGAGTCAGTTCATCCCCGGTGAGCTCGCCGACGATGTTTCGATCCCTCATAACGATCAGCCTTGAGCAGGTTCGCAGCATTTCCTCGATCTCAGAGGAGATAAAGGTGACACTCATTCCCTCTTCAGCCAGCTTAAGCACAAGACGCTGGATCTCCGTTTTAGTACCCACATCAATACCGCGGGTTGGCTCATCCAGGATCAAATACTTAGGATGCGTGAGCAGCCAGCGGGCAAGGATCACTTTCTGCTGGTTGCCGCCGGAGAGGGACCCAACCGGGGTATCGGTCGAAGCGGTTTTGATTTCAAGCGCCTTGATGTATTCATCGGCAAAGGCTTCGGCCTTTGCACGGGAGATCGGATGACCCATTCCGCGCAGTACCTGAAGCGCCAGAATGATGTTATCCCGCACAGAGAGATCGGCGATGATGCCGTCACGCTTGCGGTCTTCGGGCAGATATCCGATGCCATTTTTCATGGCGTCCAGAGGCTTGCTGACGCGGATCTTTTTCCCTTCCATCATCACCTCACCGCCGGTAACGGTGTCAGCGCCAAAGATGGCACGGACGCTTTCACTGCGCCCGGAGCCGAGCAGTCCGGTGAAGCCGTTGACTTCCCCTTTCCCTATGTAAAAATCAAAGGGACGGCTTTCCGTACTGGAAAGGTTTTTTGCCTCGTAGAGTACTTCCTTCCGTTCTGCCGTTGCAGTTTCCTTCTTAATAACGGAAAGGCTTTCCAGTTCTCTGCCGATCATACTGGCAACAAGCTCCACCTGGGGTAGTTTTTCAACCTCATATTCCCCGACTAACTCTCCGTTTCGCAAAACGGTTATGCGGTCGCTGACCTCATAGACTTGTTCCAGAAAATGAGTGACAAAAACGATGCCCACGCCGCGCGCTTTCAAATCACGCATCAAGCGAAAGAGCATGGCCACTTCCTTATCGTCCAGCGAAGAGGTAGGCTCATCCAGGATCAGTACCTTGCACTCCGTGTCCACCGCACGCGCGATAGCGACCATCTGCTGTACCGCAAGGGAGCAATCGGAAAGCTGCTGTTTCGGGCGAGCGGGAATTCCGAGGGAATCGAGCAGCTCTTCCGCCCGTTTCTCCATGGCCTTCCAGTTTACTGTTTTTCCGCTGGTTCGCCCGATAAACATATTCTCAGCAACAGTAAGGTTTGGACACAGGCTGATCTCCTGATACACTGTGCTGATACCGTAGTTTTGTGCCTCCTGGGGAGAACGGATGCTGATTGCTTCCTGTACACCCTCTACGTGGATCTCTCCTGCATCCTTGGGATATACCCCTGTCAGTACCTTTATCAGAGTCGATTTACCGGCGCCGTTTTCTCCCATTAATGCGTGAATCTCTCCCTTGCGCAGGGTGAAATCCACGTTGTCAAGGGCCTTCACCCCGGGGAAGGATTTACATATTCCACGCATGGTCAAAACAATTCCGTCTTCCATCCGCTCATCTCCTGTCCATAGTATCCAATCATAATCAACCGCAAGCGCGGTGTGGACCGCGGATTTCTCCACTCCCACACCGCGCTGTTTGGTTCTTTATAGTGCTTCCTACAGATGCTTCAGCAATCAGTCGGCCTTGGTGACATCTTCGCCCAGACCGTAGGTGAGGATATCTTCCTCGGTAATCTCACGGGCGTCAAAGCCCTTCTCAACGGAGATGATCTGCTTGTTCTCGTTCAGGCCTTCGATCTCACCGCCGTCCTCAAGAACCTGGATCATATCGCTGATGACCTGAGCCTGGAAGGGGCTGCACTGGCCGTCGTAATTCCAGTTGCCGGCTTCGAGCTCACGAAGCGCCCACTTGTTGCAGTCAAAGCCCATGACGATGACGTCCTTATCAACACCATGGGTGATACCGGCTTCATCCAGAGCAGCGACAGCGCCCTTGGCCATGCCGTCGTTCTCAGCATAGATGACGTTGAACGG
>CAMNFX010000126.1 GCA_946537585.1 uncultured Lachnospiraceae bacterium | reverse complement strand
TGCTGCTCTCGGTTCCGGCTGCCTCGCCAGGCTCATCAGCGTATGCGGTCATTCCCGGATTGAGGGTTGCTGCAAGAAGTGTAAGAATAGCTGTATATGTATACGCCTTATTGCGAAGATGTTTGAATGTACGTTTCATGTCCGTTCCTCCTGATTGTTTTTGTCTCATCTGTTGACTCAAGGATATCAGGCCAACGGTGACAGTAAGGGCACAATACAGACACAAAACAGTTACAGTGAAAAAAAAATTTTTGTCTGTCCTAATCCTCCGTTCCGCTGTAGCAAATATGGATATTGCTGTGTTATCATAAAAATAACAGGCCCTGTTCTTACAGGAATCGTCTGACTGCCGAACTCTTTATTCAGTATTTATTACCGCAAGGGAGGATTCATGATGAAGCTGCACAAACTTGCCATCATAACACTTGCTCTTACAACAGCACTCTCTGCCTGTGCCAATGCAAATGCGCCTGCAGGCTCCGCTCCTCAGGAAAGCTCCTCAGAGGCTGATTCCAAAGCCGCTGATAAAGCTTCGGAAGCAGAAACCGATGCCCCGGAAGAAACAGCTGCAGAGACTGAATCAGCCGGAGAACCCGAAACAGAAGCAGCTGCGGAGTCTGCCGCAGTTACCGCAGAGTCTTCCACCGCGCAGTCAGAAGCGGAAGAGGAGGATGTCCGGGATCAGGAGGAATATCCTGTTTTTGCTGATATGGAAGATATTGTATTCGGGTTCATGAGCGGCGTCGGCGCATGGGAGACCACACTGAAGGTATCTCCGGACGGAAGCTTTGCGGGAGAGTTTTTTGACTTGAACATGGGAGAGACCGGAGAGGGTTTCCCCGGCGGAACGATGTATGAGTGTTCTTTTACCGGCCGGTTTGCTCCGCCTGTTCAGAAAAATGACCTTACCTGGACCACGGAAGTGGCAGAGCTTTCCTATGAAACGGAAAAGGACGGCAGCGACCAGTATATTGACAAAGAGGAGATGCTCCACATCATGACAAGCCCTTACGGCCTGTCAAAGGGTGACAGCATCGAGATCCTCCTGCCCGGAACGCCGTATGGTGAGCTCACGGAAGACTTCCTGAGCTGGATGACATGGCGGATGAAGGAGGGCAGTGACCTTCCGGAAACAGCCCTTTACAACACCTCCCAAAAGCTGGTTTTCTATCCGGATCACTATGCTTCCGGTGACATAAATGAAACGGCCGTCCCTGAAGAAAATCAGACAGACAGCAGTAAACCGTCCTCAGTGTATGAGCTTGCGCTGAACGCTTATGCCGATCAGAAAATGCCGGACTACTATCTCATGCCTTATGTGCCTGTTGATTACTTCGTACCCTCCAAGCCGTACCAGAGCGTGACAGCAGCCAATCTGCAGGGCCGCTGGGTCAACCGGTACACCGAAGGCGGCGGCGAGATCGAAGAGATCCTTACTGTAAACGGCGACCGTGCCAGGATCGAATGCTATCGTGACGGCGTGCCGACCTATGCCTGGAACGGTGAAGGCACCTTCAGCATCGAAGACCGTTCTGACCGGAACCTCTGCCCGGCTTTCCGTATTATCAGTGATAACGGAGAGAACGTCTGCACGATCTATATCCGCTGGGTCAAGGAAAACGCTTTCTATGACGGCGGCTTCTTAAATGAATGGAAGCGGGAGACCCTTGAGGATCCGTATCAGCAGTATCTGTACGACACCGTGACCCTGGAAAACCTGCAGGGCCTCTGGTACAGCGAATATGAAGACGGTGCCGGCCTGTATATGGTCCTTCTCAATATCGACGGGGACAAGGGCTGGATCTTTGAAACCGTCGCCGACCGTATCAGCAGCGTCTGGAACGGCGAAGGTCCTGTTTCCATCGTCATGACAAACCTCATGGGAGATATCTGGTATCCCGAGCTTCTGCTGAGCCGCGAAGACGGTCCTGCTACCGGCGGCATTGCAGGTATTTATATCTCGTCAGTGGATAAGGAAAGATTCTATGACGCCGGCCTCAAACGCTGGTTTGTGAAGATCACGGAAGATTACGGATCCGATTTTGAAAATATGTATGATTCCGGCGTGGAGTATTTTGAGGACGGCAGCGTCTCCATCGAGGGCGGCAACCTGTATATGATCACGCCAAAGGGCACTGTGGCTGAAGACGGGAGCTGCGCGGACTGGTCCGTAAAGGTCACGCTTCAGGACGGTACTGAGCAGATCCTTCCGCATCAGATCTCTCCGGATTCCATCTATATTCCTGCCGGTGACGGCCTTGTTTATGAAGCGGATGTCAATTTCGACGATCTCCCGGATGTCCTTTTGCTGAAAGGTGTGACCGGGGCAAAAGCAGAAGTCTTTTTTGACTGCTACTTAAATCAGGGAGATATGCTCGTGCCCTGCAGGGGCTTTTCCGAGATCCCTGACGCCTTTCCCGACGATGTCAGCCATCAGATCATCGGAACCGCCCGGGACAGCGCAAATTCCTACTTTGAGCTCCACTATATCATCGATGGGAATGCGGTCCGAAAGATCGACGAGATCCGCTACGAATATGATGAGGCGCTCCAGGATTACGTTCCGAAAAACTGATTTTGCCTTTCATGAACACTGATTTTTACATCCAAACACTCTGAGGGAGGTGAAAAAGATGCGCAGATGGTTTGCCGCAGCCGTAGTTCTCATATTTGGAGCCTTTGTTTTTACCGCCTGCCGGAAGCCTGCGGTCGATGTTCCGGCCAATGATCCCGCCGGCAGTAATTCCGGCTCCCCTTCCGCCCCCGCAAAAGGAACGTCCCCGATCGGAACGTGGTATGAACAGCGCGAATCAGGGGGGATCCTGGAGGTAAACAAAAATAAGATAAAATACACGCCCGCATCCGGTACCTATGTTGACGAGGCACCCTTAAAGATAAGGCAGAGCGGGAAGAGCTACCTGCTGGAGACAAACGAGGAGGATTACTTCTTCTTTGTCGATATCAGCTATGATCCGAAGGAAGATTTGATCACAGCATATACCATGCCCGTCCTCGACGGAGACGGCGGGTATAAGCAGCGTACCTTCGCAAGAACGCCCTACGAGGCGCCGCCTCCTCCGGTCTATGATCCGCCTGCCGATCACTCAGATCCCGATGCAAAAAAAGATTTCGCGGATATGACCATCCGCTCCCTGCATGCATCCTTCTATGACGTCGGAGCTTACCATGATCCTTCCACCAACATGGCTCCCATGGAGCCTTATGCGGATGAGTACAGCTACGACCTGACCGTGCAGGACGATGGCAGCGCGCTCGTTTCTTCTTCCTTCTGCCGGGAGATCGACCTTCCGAAGGAAACCGTGGACGAGCTCCAGCAGCTGATCAATGACGCAGACCTGGGTCAGATCAACGGTATCGATATCCATACGGAAGGCATGCCCTATGACACTCCGGCCTATGAGCTTACGCTGGAGCTTGCTTCCGGAGAAACGATCCGGTCTTCTGCCAATGGCCCCGATGTACCGGAGATCTGGCAGAATTTCCAGAAGCCCCTGCATTATCTTTTATACTTCGCGTTCCGGAACGCGGGCTATTCCGGATATGACTTTCATTCCACAAAGCCGATGAAGCGCCTGGGAACAGGAAAAGCCGCAAAAGGATTTGACTGGAGGAAGATGCTGGAAGCTTCCGAAGACGGATATTACTACGGTGAGTACGAAGAGGAAGACGATCCTGAAGGCAAAGACGCCCAGCCAAAGCTTACGGTAAGCTATGACTCCGTCCTGGTGGAGCCTGACTGGAAGAAATCCTATGACTACAGCCTGGATACAAAGTATCTGGTCTTTAAGGGAACAGACCCGGAAAACCCTGCGCTGATGAACACTCTGCAGCAGCTGAATGCGGAATATAAGACAAGATCGGAAGAAGCGCTGAAGGAAGACTATGAAATGATGGAGGCCGTTCCGTCCTCTGTATGGAAAAAGGCTGACCGGCTTTATTGCTACTCTTTCTTTGTAGTTGAGCATGACACCGATCACGGCCCCTTCCACTCCTTCTTCGTCAGCGAAGGACACGCCAACTCCCTCGGAGCAGGAAAATACGGCTACGGGTATTACCCCAACATCAGATACAACATCGATGTAAAGACGGGAAAGATCCTGTCCGTGGCTGACATTTTTACCGACAGGGATACAGCGTATAACCTGATCCTGAACAGTGTGCGCGATCAGTGGGGAACGCATAATGATGCAGGAAAGTTCATCCATTCGGATGCCTTTGCCGAAAAACTGGACGAGTTCCTGGATAAAACAGGCCCAGACTCCATCTCCTGGACCGCGACCTATCATTATGTGGAGCTTTACTTCCCGACCGCCATGTTTACCATGTACGACTCCCCCGTCCGTCACCTGTTATACTATGACGAACTGCAGGAGGCACTGAACGATA
>CAMNFX010000125.1 GCA_946537585.1 uncultured Lachnospiraceae bacterium | reverse complement strand
GGAAAACAAGTTTTCCGATTTGTGGCTGCTTCACGACTGGGCTTTATCAATAATATTCCTGATACTCTGTGTCGTAGTAATGACGGATCAGCTCCGGGACGTAGACGCCCTTGTCGGTCACGAGGCCGGTGATGAGATGTGGCGGTACGATGTCGAAGGCCGGGTAGACTGCCTTGACTTCCGGGAGGGAGTTGCGGATGCCGCGCGCGGAAAGGACCTGCGCCGGATCACGCATTTCGATCACGATATCATCTT
Source organism: uncultured Lachnospiraceae bacterium (assembly GCA_946537585.1). Taxonomy (GTDB): domain Bacteria; phylum Bacillota; class Clostridia; order Lachnospirales; family Lachnospiraceae; genus Avilachnospira. The sequence continues at coordinate 4,249 of CAMNFX010000125.1, read as the reverse complement.
TGCTTTCCTTATCCTTGTCCGGAAGCCCTGTCACATAGAAGGGAATGCCGAAGTATTTGGCAAGGATCGCGATCTGGAAGGTGCCTACCTTGTTGGCAATGTAACCGTCAAGCGCCATGGTGTCGCAGGCGGAAGTGAAAAGATCGATGCCGCGGTTCTGCATGGTCCAGGCGATCATATTGTCGGAAACGACCGTGGTGTCAAAGCCCATGGATGCAAAGCAGCTGGAGGTAAGACGCGCACCCTGGAAGAAGGGACGTGTCTCTGCACAGTATACCTTGAACTCCTTGCCGCTCTTACGCGCCGCGCGGATCACGGTGCCAATGACCGTTTCCGCATAGCACTGCGTCAGGATCGTTGCGCCGTTCGGGATGATGTCACAAAGATAATCGCCGACGATCTGCATCGTGGAATACCGGCGGTTTAAGGACTCGACCGTGCGGTCAAAGCAGGCCTGCACCGGGTCTCTTCCCTCATCCATGGCCTTCAGGGCTTCCTTGAGGCAGAGCTTTGTGACCTTGCCGTAACGGTGTCCTGCGGTCGGACGGGAATTTGCCAGTTCTTCGGCTGCCTTCTCCAGAAATGCCTTCTGCTCGGTCTCCCCCTTATCCTTTACCTGATAGGCGGCAAGGGCCATGCCCATGCCTACCGCCGTATAGGGACCGGCGCTCTGGGTGACCATGTCGCGGATCGCCTGGATCACTTCATGATAATCCGTGCATTCCACAAAGGATACCTTCGTCGGATACTCTCTGCGGTCGAGGATCCGCACCTTTCCGTCCTCGTACCACGCGACGTTCTCATATTTTAAAAGAAACGGCATATTATTGTCGCAGCGTTCCATTTTTCAGCCTCCTTATGTTTTGCATAACGATAAGTCAAAAACTTCACAGATGATGTAATACGGATTGTTTCGCACTTCGTGCTCTTACATCAATTTGCAGACATCGACCCAGCTGACAAAATTCTGGGAATACTTTTCCATTTCCTCCGGCGTAAGCTCGATAGCGGAATTGCTGCTTCCCGCTGCCGGAAACACTGTGGGAAAGCGCTTCAGGGATTCGTCGAGGTAAACCCTGACGCCTTCATTTACCGCAAAGGGGCAGACACCGCCGACCTGATGTCCGATCAGCTCTCCGACTTCGTCGAAGGAAAGCATGCGTGCCTTCGTATGAAAGGTCTGCTTATACTTTGCGTTATCGATCTTCTCGTCTCCTGCCACAATGATCAGGATCGGCTGATCATCCACCTTAAAGGAAAGAGACTTCGCGATCCTGCCGGGCTCGACACCGGCCGCATGAGCCGCAAGCTCCACGGTGGCGCTGGACTCGGCAAACTCGATCACGCGGTCCCTCATACCGAATTGTTCAAAATAATCTTTTACCTTTTCTATAGCCATATGGCTGTACCTCCGAAATGAATTGCCCATTTGAGGACAATTCTAGCATAGATTTATAGGTATTGCTTGCCTTTTTTGGAAAAAAAGAGGATAATAGCAGGCAGTGAGTAATCATATCAACATATAATAAAGACAGAAGGAGGAATATTTCCATGTCCCGTATTATGAAGGTTTACGGCCGTGAAGTTCTGGATTCCAGAGGAAATCCCACGGTTGAGGTTGAGGTCACTACTGAGAGCGGTTTCTTCGGCAGAGCTATGGTTCCGTCAGGAGCTTCCACCGGTGAGAGAGAGGCTCTTGAGCTCAGAGACGGCGATAAGTCCCGTTATCTCGGCAAGGGTACCCTGACCGCAGTGAAGAATGTCAATGAAATCATTGCCCCCGCTGTGATCGGTCTGGACTGCACCGATCAGGCTCTGGTCGACAAGACCATGATCGAGCTTGACGGAACCGATACCAAGAGCAAGCTCGGCGCAAACGCGATCCTGGGTGTTTCCATGGCATGCGCACGCGCAGCTGCAGACTTCTACGGAATGCCGTTATACAGATATTTTGGCGGTATGAACGCAAAGGTCCTTCCGGTCCCGATGATGAACGTCATCAACGGCGGCAAGCACGCAGACTCCACAGTTGACCTGCAGGAGTTCATGCTGATGCCGGTCGGCGCTCCGAATGTTAAAGAAGCTCTCCGTATGGGCGCTGAGACCTTCCACAACCTGCGCAAGGTTCTGAAGGCTAAGGGCTACAACACCAACGTCGGCGATGAGGGCGGATTCGCTCCGAGCTGCGTCGAAGGCAATGAGGAGCCCTTAAAGCTCCTGGTCGAGGCAATCGAGAAGGCCGGCTACAAGCCCGGCGAGGACATCTGCCTTGCTATGGACTGCGCAGCCAGCGAGTTCTACAACAAGGAAAAGGGCGTTTACGAGCTCTCCAGAAGCGGCATGGGCACCAAGACCACCGATGAGATGATCGACATGTATGCTGACTGGGTCGAGAAGTACCCGATCATTTCCATCGAGGACGGCCTGGATGAGAACGACTGGGAAGGCTGGAAGCGCCTGACCGACCGTCTCGGCAGCAAGATCCAGCTGGTCGGCGACGATCTGTTCGTTACCAACCCGAAGTACCTGCAGAAGGGCATCGAGCTCGGCGTTGCAAACTCCATCCTGATCAAGGTCAACCAGATCGGTACTCTGACTGAGACCTTTGACGCAATGGAGCTGGCAAGAAGCCACGGCTACACCTGTGTCGTCTCCCATCGTTCCGGCGAGACCGAGGACACCACCATCGCTGACATCGTAGTCGGCGTCAACGCAGGCCAGATCAAGACCGGATCCGCAAGCAGAACCGACCGTATCGCAAAGTACAACCAGCTGATGCGCATCGAGGACGAGCTTGGCGAAGTCGCACAGTACCGCGGCAAGAAGGCGTTTTACAACTTATACAAGTAATTAACGGATTGCATTTGCCCGAGTCAGTGTGCGAAAGGGCGATTTCGCACTTTTCGCAATACTGACCCGGGCAGTCTGCTATTTGCAGACAGACAAAATATGAGGAAGAAGGGCCGAAGGCCCGGATTCCGAATGTTTTGGCAAATGCCAATTTAACAGCAAAAAAAGAAAGGCTGGGAAGGTGCTTGCACATTTCCAGTCTCTTTGTTTCTGAAGGGCTGAGGCTATCACATTCGAAATGAAAGCGTACAAAATCCCCTTCTACGGTTCCCCTCCCGCTTCCGTTTTCGCTCTTATGAAATCATCCAATGATTGGAAAAGAAGTCAATGAAGCGAAAACGCGCGCTGCGGGCCGACGACGTCCGTAGAAGGGGATTTGTGTACGTTGTTTACTTAGTGCAACAGGTCTCTATTATTTCAGCGTCTCAGCTTCTGACAGTACTGCGTGCACAGCTTATCCGTGCATTCGCTGCACTGCAGCGCCACATTCGTCATCTCCCAGAAGCGCTCCGGATACATCATCACGCAGAGCTCCCATACCATCCAGCTTAAAAGCGCCATCACAAGCAGACTCGATGTAAAAAAGCCCGGGATATATACATACGGAGCAAACATCATCAGATGGTCCCAGTTGAAGATCCTGCAGGTGGTGCAGCAGCGGTTCCGCATGATCAGCCGGAACGGGCACCAGATCAGCACGCAGATCAGGTCACAGACAAAAAAGAAGACAGAGATCAGGAAGATAATATCTCCGTCGATCACGCCCGTGAAATACAGTATGCCGATCCCGATGGTCACGGCTGCCCAGAGGATGAACACCTTGTAAGCAGATTTTGTGGTGCTGACAATGTATTCCTTCAGAGCGGGATAGTTGATCCTCTCCATGATCGGCCGGAAGTTGATCTTAAACAGCTTCTGCGAGCCAAGTGAGATGTGCCGGTAGGCCGAGGGGATCACCTGCCAGAGCATATCCAGCATCCATATGAGCCACAGCAGGTGCAGAACAGAAAGCCCTTTGAAGAAATTGAAGCCGTACAGGATCTGAAGCATGTCCCTCCTGTTGAAGTAGATCCAGATGCAGGCAAAAAAGATCAGGATCCGGCTGAACAGTTTCAAAAAATAAAGCTTTCTTATTCTCGATGTGGGTGTTTTTTCAGAACGCACAGTCTGCTGGTCCATAGTCCTCTCCTGCTTTCCAATTTCCTGCTTCGTTCTTCATCTGTTCTTCTGCAATCTCATTTTATATTCAAAACAGAATGTTTTTCAACCATGTTTTAAAGAATCCCGGGAAAACAGCTTCCTCAGTATCCTATTTATGCCTTGACATCAGTGCCTTGATGCCCTGATCCAGGCCGTCGACCGAAAGATCATACATCCTGAACATCTGTGCAAGCTGCGT
>CAMNFX010000124.1 GCA_946537585.1 uncultured Lachnospiraceae bacterium | reverse complement strand
TTTACAAAGAAAAAGAGCTGCCGCTTAAGCGACAGCTCCGTTTGTTTTAAGAAATGATCCGGCAGATCAGCCCTCAGCGATAGCGCCGACCGGGCATGCACCTGCGCAGGAACCGCAGTCAAGGCATGCACCAGCGTCGATGACGTACTGGCTCTCACCCTGAGAAATAGCGCCAACCGGGCAGGTGTCAGCACAGGTGCCGCAGGAAATGCAGGAATCAGAAATCTTATATGCCATTTTGTTACCTCCTATAGGTGTAATACATAACGCAGCTGCCGCGAAAGTACTGCAATGCCGCGAATCATCCGGCAGCGTGGTTACCTTATATATTCTGCTGTGCACATCATACAACACGGGTTTTTTGTTAGTCAAGAGCAACAAATCATTAGTTTATCTGCCTTTTCAAGCTGCATCCGCAAAAATGCACAAAGCGGCTCCAAAAGGGCATAATATGGTGCTTTTGCCGGATTCTGACGGCCTTTTGACCTTTGGATCACAAAGATCAGGGGTGCTAAACATATGCGATCTGTGATATAATCAAATATAATTTTGACGCAGCCATTCATCACAAAGCCGGCGGATCCGGGACCGTGATGTTTCCAGCCAGGCCCGGCACGGGCTGAGTATTTTATGAAAAGTAAGAGTTCATCATTTTCCATAGCGCTTTATATGCGTTGGCCGCTGCTTCTGTCAGCACTTCTTGTGGTGCTTAACCTGATCCTCTTTGCGGTGGATGTCAGGGCAGGGCTGTTCATGCTGATCTTCACCGGCATTTTCATTGCGGTCTCCATGCTCCTGTACTTTTACAGCCGCAAGGGGCTTTATACCGGTCTTGCCGATTTTGCACAGGGATTCGGATCTGCTGAGGCCAGACTGCTCGACGATATGAGCAGCGCGGCTGCGATCTGCGACCAGAGCGGGTATCTGATCTGGACGAACCGTTCCTTTGATGAGCAGTTTTTATCCGAGCATAAGGCGTCCAATATCCAGTCCGTTTTCCCGGATATCAGCAGGGAGATCCTCACGGAGCTGGATACCCAGGGCGTGATCCACAGTTCTTTTGAAGACCGGCGGTATCTGATCGAGATGAGCCCGTCCACGCTTGCCGATTCCGAAGACGGCGAAGAAGCTCTGATGCCGAGAGAGGGACAGCATCCTGTGATTGCTGTCAATGTCACGGATGAGACGGAGCTGGTGCGGTACCGGCAGCTTTACGAGGAGAACCGTTCCTGCGGGGGCCTGATCTACGTCGATAACTATGATGAGGCGCTGGCGTCGATCGAGGAGGTCCGCCGCAGCCTTCTGACAGCCCTGGTCGACCGTCGGATCAGCAACTATGTGACGAGTATGAACGGCATCGTCAAGAAGATGGAGAAGGATAAATACTTCTTCTTCATCCGGGAAAAGGATATCAAGCGCATGATCGAGGATAAGTTCTCGATCCTTGAAGAAGTCAAGACCATCAATATCGGCAACGAGCTTTCCCTGACCTTAAGCATCGGCGTGGGCAAGGACGGTGCGGATTATCAGACCGATTATGATGATGCTCGTGCGGCGATCGACCTTGCGCTCGGCCGCGGCGGCGACCAGGCGATCGTAAAGAGCGGAGACAATGTCACCTACTTCGGAGGCAAGACGGCCGCCAAGGAGAAGAACGCCCGCGTCAAGGCACGTGTCAAGGCACAGGCGCTGCAGGAGATCCTGAACTCCGGAGACAAGCTGATCGTCATGGGCCACAAGAACGGCGATGTGGACAGCCTGGGGTCTTCGGTGGGTATGTGGAAGATCGCTACCGCATTCGGAAAAAAGGCGCATATCGTCCTGAATACTGTGACACGTTCGCTTGACCCGCTTTACAAGGCATTTAAGGAAAATCCGGACTATCCCGGTGATATGTTCGTTACGGGAGAGGAGGCTCTGGAGCTTCTCGACGGTCAGACCATCGTGACGGTCGTGGATGTCAACCGTCCGAGCTTTACGGAAGAGCCGAGACTGCTGCAGCGCGCGGAGAAGGTCGTCCTGATCGACCATCACCGCAGAGGGGCCGAGTCTGTGGAAAGAGCAACGCTTTCCTATGTGGAGCCCTATGCGTCCTCCGCCTGTGAGATGGTGGCGGAGATCATCCAGTACATCAACGCGGATATCCGGCTGACACCGCTCGAGGCAGACGCCATGTACGGCGGCATTGTGATCGATACGCAGAACTTCGTCAACCAGACCGGCGTCCGGACCTTTGAGGCGGCAGCCTTCCTGAAACGTCAGGGAGCGTCCGTTCCGAAGATCCGCAAGATGTTCCGCGACTCCATGAAGGACAGCCGTGCCCGTGCGGGTGCCATCGAGCGTGCGGAGATCTACCGCGGGCATTATGCGATCAGCTCGCTTGACCCGACGGATGTGGATTCCCCCACGGTCGTGGGCGCACAGGCGGCAAACGGACTGCTCGACGTGGACGGGATCCGTGCAGCGTTTGTGATGACGCCGTATAACGGACAGATCTATATCTCGGCGAGAAGCATTGACGAAGCCAACGTGCAGCTGATGATGGAAAAGCTCGGAGGCGGCGGACACATGACCGTTGCGGGAGCCCAGGTAAAGGATATGACTCTCGAAGAAACGGCGGAGCGTATCAAGCGGATGATCGACGAGGAAGAGGAATAAGTCCGGCATTCGTCCGCAGGAATCTTATGCGGGAACCGGGCAGACAGGGACGGATGCTCTGCATCCGTCCGGATCAATAAAGAGATAAGGAGAAACAGGATATGCAGGTAATTCTGATAGAAGATGTCAAGAGCCTCGGCAAGAAGGGAACGATCGTCAAGGTCAATGACAGCTATGCAAGAAACTATATCATTCCGAGAAAACTCGGGATCGAGGCAAACAAGGCCAATCTGAACGATCTTAAACTGCAGAACGCAAATGCGGAAAAGCTCGAGGCTGCGAAGGTGGCCAATGCGAGGGACATGAAGACGGCGATCGACCAGAAGACGGTCCATATCGCGATCCGGACCGGCAAGGACGGAAAGGTCTTCGGCTCCGTGACCGGCAAGGAGGTCGTGGAGGCTATCAGCAAAGAGCTCAAAGTCGACATTGACAAGAAGAAGATCGTCATGGATCCCATCAAGACAATCGGTGTGATTCCGGTGAATATCAAGCTGCATAAGGACATCTCAGCCGTGGTCAATGTCAGCGTTGAGGAAGCCTGATCATGGATGAAACCAGGCCCAATGACATACTGCAGCGGACTGCGCCGCAGAACATAGAGGCTGAAAAAGCGGTCATCGGCGCCATGCTGATGGACAAGGAAGCCATTGAAAAAGCCCTGGGCATTCTGACCAGGGACGATTTCTATTCCCGCCGGTACGGCCTGATGTTTGAGGTGATCCGCAAGCTCTACGCGGATATGGACAGGGACTCCGTTGTGGACCTGGTGACCGTACAGGAGCAGCTGGCGAAGGAAGGCGCGCCGGCCGAGATGCAGACCGCCGATTTTGTGCGGAGCCTTTATGAGGCGGACCCGGTCTCCATCAACATCCAGTCCTATGCCGAGATCGTCCGCAATAAGTCCATTCAGCGCAGACTGATCAATACCTGCGGGGAGATCAGCCAGCTCTGCTATGATGACAATGAGAAAACGGAGGATATCCTGGCGGAGACAGAGAACCGTATCTTTGATATCCTGAAAAAGGGCACGACTGCGGAATTCGTTCCGATCGATGAGATCGCGATCGAGGTCTATAACAAGATCCAGCAGGCGGTCTTAAGCAAGGATCACATCACGGGACTTACGACAGGATTCATCGATCTCGACAACATGACGACCGGATTCCAGCCGTCTGACTTTATCCTGATCGCCGCCCGTCCCTCCATGGGAAAGACGGCATTCGTCCTGAACATCCTCGAACATGTCGCGGTCAAAAAAAACCGTCCGTGCATGATCTTCTCACTGGAAATGAGCAAGCAGCAGCTCGTCAACCGACTGTTTGCCATGGACTCCGGGATCGACGCCCAGGACTTACGATCCGGAAAGATCAGCGAGACCGACCAGGAGCGGCTCTTAGATACCGCGGACCGGATCGGCAGCTCCAACATGGTCATAGACGACACCCCGGCGATCACAGTCACGGAGCTGCGTTCCAAATGCCGGAAAATGAAGCTTGAACGCGGCCTGGATCTGGTGATCATAGACTACCTGCAGCTGATGAGCGGCGGCGGGATGCGTCATAACGACAACCGTCAGCAGGAAGTCTCCGACATTTCCCGTTCACTGAAGGCACTGGCGAGAGACCTTGAGTGTCCGGTCGTGGCACTTTCACAGCTCTCCCGTGCGGTAGAGACCCGAACCGACAAACGGCCGATGCTGTCTGACCTGCGTGAATCCGGTGCGATCGAGCAGGATGCGGACGTGGTCATGTTCCTCTACAGAGATGAGTACTATCACCCCGATTCAGAGCACAAGGGCGAGGCGGAAGTGATCATCGCCAAGCAGAGAAACGGCCCGATCGGAACCGTCAAGCTCTACTGGCAGTCGAACAT
>CAMNFX010000123.1 GCA_946537585.1 uncultured Lachnospiraceae bacterium | reverse complement strand
CATCGCATGCTCACAGTGACATGGAAGGAGAACGCACATGCCGGACATCAACATTCTTGTCGTAGACGATGAAAATGAAATTGCCGATCTTGTCGAGATCTATCTGGTATCCGACGGCTATACCGTACACAAGGCATCCAATGCCGAGGAAGGCCTGCGCATCATCGAGGAAGAGGAGATCCATCTGGTGCTTCTCGATATCATGATGCCCGGAATGGACGGCATTCAGATGTGCAAGAAGATCCGTGAGACCTCCAATGTTCCGATCATCATGCTCAGCGCAAAGGGCGCGGATCTGGATAAGATCATGGGTCTCGGCGTCGGTGCGGACGATTATGTTACGAAGCCCTTCAATCCGCTTGAGCTGACCGCGAGAGTGAAGTCCCAGCTTCGCCGCTACACCCAGCTCAACCCCAACAATCAGGGCGCGGCGCAGGAGAACAGCGAGATCCATATCCGCGGACTTACGATCAACAAGGACAACCATAAGGTCACCATCGACGGCGAGGAGATCAAGCTCACCCCGATCGAGTTCGATATCCTCTATCTCTTAAGCTCCAACCCCGGCAAGGTCTTCTCCACGGACGAGATCTTCGAGAAGGTCTGGAACGAGAAGGTCTACGAGGCCAACAATACCGTCATGGTACATATCCGGAGACTGCGCGGAAAGATGAAGGAAGACCAGCGCCAGGACAAGATCATTTCCACTGTCTGGGGCGTCGGCTACAAGATCGAGAAATAAAGCCAGACCATGCGGAGGCATCGGACACTCATCAGCATCAAAGCATGTGAGGACAGATGCTTCGCCTGCATGAGGACCTGCTCATGAAAAATGATATCGCGAAACGGTACCGGACGCGTTTCATCATCAACTTAATCATTGCCGCGTTTATCACGTGCCTGATCGAAAGCCTGCTTATATTTAATATCGGCAGGCTTATCTTGGTATTCGGCGCAAATACGGAGGACAACCGTCTGGCTGTCCTTTTCTGCGTTTTCAGCGCCGTGATCCTCTTCTGCGTGATCTTTTATCTCCTGCAGCTTCGCTCCATCAACTACATCACGGACTTAAGCCACGCCATGGAGGACCTGGCAGAGGGGAACCTCGACACCAAGGTCCGGGTGGAGGGAGACGACGAGTTTTCCCAGATGGCGGAAAATCTCAACAACCTCGGCGAGGATTTAAAGAAGCTCCTCGAGGTGGAGCGGGAGGCCGAAAAGTCCAAGACGGACCTGATCACGAACATTGCCCACGACTTAAGGACGCCGCTCACCTCCATCATCGGCTACTTGGAGCTCCTTTCCGGAAAGAACAGCGCGTACCTAAGCGACGACCAGCGGCAGAAGTACTTAAGGATCGCCTATAACAAGTCGAGGCGCTTAGAGCAGCTCATCAATGACCTCTTTGACTTTACAAAGCTCAGCTATGGAAAGATCACCATGAAGGTGAGCTATGTCGACATCGTAAAGCTTTTGGAGCAGCTTCTCGAGGAGGCCTATCCGAGCTTTCAGGAAAAGGGCTTAAGCTATGAGCTGAAAACCAATGTTCCTTCCCTCGAGATCGCCGCGGACGGAGGCCTGATCGCCCGGCTTTTCGACAACCTGATCGGCAATGCCATCAAGTACGGCGCCGAGGGCAAGAAGGTCATTGTCCGGGTCAATGCAGAGATCCCCAACGACGTGGTCGAGGTCAAGGTCATCAACTTCGGCTTTGTGATCGACGAAAAGGACCTGCCTCTCATCTTTGACAAGTTCTACCGCGCGGACAGAGCGCGCTCCACGCAGACCGGCGGCACGGGCCTGGGCCTTGCGATCGCGCGGGATATCGTCAACATGCACGGCGGCACCATCACCGCTGCCTCGGACTTGAACGGCACCGTCTTTACCGTGCGCCTCAAGATCCATTTCGATAAGGCAAGGGAGCAGATCAAGAGAGCGTAGAATGTCACTCAGAAAACTCCTAAAACTCATAGCCTCCGCACTCCTGCCGGCTGTCCTCATGACAGCCTTTTCCGTGTGCGCGTATGCGGAGCCGGAGGAAGGCTTCGTACAGGAGGGAGACCGCTCCCCCGATGACCTTGCAGGTCCGGCACCGGAGGGAGCTTTGACGGATCCCGGATCCTCGCCCTCACCGGACACCTCGGTCAGCCTGATCATGGACCAGACAGAGGAGACCCAGGCGGCGGCTCCCGTACCGGAGTCCGGCATCAGCATTTCCTTCGGATACGGCTTCCGGAATATTGCCAAGTCCTCCCGCAGGCTTCCCTTTGAGGCGGTGCTGCATAATTACGATCCGCAGGATTTTTCCGGGGAGCTGGTGCTCACCCTTCCCGGCAGCATCGAGACCGGCGCGGATTCCGCAGAAAGCGCGGAGATCCGTTACAGCTTTCCGGTCGGGATCCCGGCAGGGGAAGCGATAACCGTACGGGACCTGATCTCCGCGGGTGAAAACGGGGGCGTGATCAATATCCGCCTCTATGATACAGAACACAGGCTCATTGCCGAACAGGCAGAGACGGTCAATATACAGAGCAGCAGCCCGGAGCTTCTGATCGGACTGCTTTCCGATAATCCCGAGGAGCTCGGGTATTTCCGCGGGATCAGCGTCGCGGGGACCGCGATGCGCACCCGCACCGTGGAGCTCGACCCCGCCGGCCTTCCGGAGGCGCCGGAGAATCTCTCCCAGGTCGATATGATCGTGATCTCCGACCTCGACAGCCGCAGACTCCCCGATGCCGGGATCCGGGTGATCCGGGAATGGGTCAATGACGGCGGAGCGCTGCTGATCGGCACGGGCGCACGCCCGTCCACCGCGGTGCAGCTGTTAAGCAACATCCGTGATTTTTCCTTAAGCGATGCGGACCAGCGGGACATCGACATGGGTATGAAATACTCCAAGACCGGCCCGGACGGGGCGGTGATCTCCCTGCTGGTACGGGATGTTTCCCTTTCTTCCGGCACACAGGTGATCCAGTCCGGAGATACCGCGATCCTCACCACCGTTCCGCGGGGCAACGGCATCGTCGGCGTGACGGCCTACGATCTCTGCGACATTTCCGCCTTCTGTACGGAGGAGATCGGCTACGTGGACGAGCTGCTGCAGGGGCTTTTCGGAACCGGAAGGATCAGCCATATGGCAGAGGAGGACAGGGGGACCGGCTTCTACGCCTCGGTGCGTTCTCTGGTCGGACTGACCGATCCCGAAAGGCTGCCCTCCGCGACGCTTTATATCATGTTTGCGCTCGCCTATCTCGGACTGATCGGATTTGGACTTTATGTATACCTGAGGACCCGGGGTCTCGGGATCTACTATCATGCATTTGTGCCCATCGCCGCCTGTGCCGGCGCACTCGTGGTCAGTGTGATGGCCATCCGCTTAAAGCAGGGAGACCCTGCCGCGGATTACTCGGTCGTCCGGGAACTCAACGGAGGTTCGGTCTCTGACGAGGGCTTTGTCCGCCTCCTTTCTTCCTCGGGCAATGATTTCCGCCTGAAGGTCCCGGAGGGAGCGGCAGTGATCCCGGTCGTCCGGGAAGCAAAGACCGCAGGCCTTTTTGCATCGGATAATCCGGACGGAAGGTACGACAGCCGGAGCGTACTGGAGATCCGTACCGGGGCAGAGGACACGGAGATCCTCACGGAAAACATGAAGCCCTTTGCCGCAAGCCTCTTGGAATACAGCAGGAGCTTCCGCACGGAGGAGCCCGGCATCGAGGCACATATCACGGCATTTGACGAAGCCGTCAACGGCACCGTAAAAAACAACAGCGGGCACGAGCTTCAGAACGCGTACCTCCTGATGTACGGAAGGATCGCGCCGGTCGGAAACATCCCTGACGGCGGAGAGGCGGAGCTTAAAGATACGCCGCTGATCAACTCCCCCACGGGATCCCCGGAGCTTCTTTCGGAGTACATCACCGGGATCCGTTCCATGGAGCCCGGAAGCGCAGAGTACATCCGGGCCTTAAAAAACAGCCGCCTGCTGTCCTGGTATATCGACACCAACCTGCGCGCCTACTACGGAGGCGCGAGACTGATCGCATTTACCGAAAACACGGAGCCTCTGCTCCTCCGTCCGGACGGACGCGAGCTTTCCGGCAGCGGAACCATGCTGCTGGCAGGCTTTACAGATACGACCTTTGCACACGGGGCGGTCCTGTGGCGCACCGCGCTCAGCGCCGATCCGAAGCTGATCTCCGGCGAGTACGACGCGGCAGCCAACACGACCCGCGGCACGGCAGTCCTCGAATACAGCCTGGGCAGTGACATCTCGATCCGTTCACTGACCTTCTGCGGACTTTCGGAGGGCTTTGCCTCAGACAGGATGATCCCCTTTACGGGTTCCGTCTATCTCTATAACTACAGGACCGGAAGCTATGACCTGATGGGCCGCGGGCAGCTTAAGTTCAGCGCTGCCGAGATCCGGAATTACCTGTCCCCCGCGAACACACTGACCGTGCGTTATGTCCCCGATGAGGGCATAAACGCTTCGGTCCCGATGTATCTCCCGGTCCCGGATGTGACGGGAACGGAGAGGTA
>CAMNFX010000122.1 GCA_946537585.1 uncultured Lachnospiraceae bacterium | reverse complement strand
AGGATAAGGTCATGGACGAGGTGCGGAGACTGTTCCGCCCGGAGTTCCTGAACCGTCTTGATGAGATCATCGTATTCCGGCAGCTGACGAAGGAAGATATGGGCTCGATCGTGGATCTGATGATCCGTGAGTTTTCAGGAAGATTAAAGTCAGAGCGGGAGATCACATTAAAGGTCAGTCAGAGCGCAAGAGCCCTTCTGATCGAAAAGGGCTATGATCCGAAATTCGGCGCAAGACCCTTACGGCGTACGATCCAGACCCTGGTCGAGGATAAGCTCGCGGATGAGCTTCTCGAAGGCAGGATCCGTGATAAGGACAGAGTGCTGATCGACACCGGAAAGGATGGAGAGCTGGTCTTCAAACGCAGGTAAAATAATGGCGAAAGGGAAAGAAGAAACCGTTTTTTTCTGCACGGAGTGCGGATATGAATCAAAAAAATGGATGGGTCAGTGCCCGTCCTGCAGAGCATGGAGCACCTTCTCCGAGGAACCGGTCGTAAAGATCAGACCGGCAGGAGCTAAGGGCGCTGCTTCTTCAGGGCGTGCTGCTTCCGATATCCGGCCGGTCCGGATGGATGATATCAGCCTGGACGCAGAGGAACGGATCCAAAGCGGCTTTGAGGAGTTTTCAAGGGTGCTTGGAGGCGGCATAGTGCCGGGAAGCCTGATCCTTGTCGGCGGTGATCCCGGCGTGGGCAAGTCCACACTGCTGCTGCAGACGGCAGCAAAGGTGTCTGCAGGCGGTCGCTCCGTCATCTATATCTCCGGTGAGGAAAGCTTAAAGCAGATCAAGCTTCGGGCGAACCGCATCGGCCGGATCAGCGGGGATCTTCGCTTTATTTCCGAGACGGATATCGATAAGATCATCGCCGTGCTGGAGAGGGAACGGCCCGATCTGTGCGTGATCGACTCGATCCAGACGATGTTTACCTCGGATTCACAGTCCGTTCCAGGCTCCGTAAGCCAGGTCAGGGAGTGTTCGCAGAGGATGATGGTCTGCGCAAAACAGAACAGCATTGCGACCTTCCTGGTAGGACATGTGACGAAGGAAGGAACGGTTGCGGGTCCGAGAGTCTTAGAGCATATCGTGGATACCGTGCTTTACTTTGAATCCGGAGACCAGTTCGGCTACCGCGTGCTGCGCTCCGCCAAAAACCGCTTCGGTTCCACCAACGAGATCGGCGTTTTTGAAATGTCCTCAGAGGGACTCAAAGAGGTGCAGAATCCTTCCGAATACCTGCTGGAAGGACGCTTTAAGAACGCCACCGGCGCCGTTGTAACCTGCCTTATCGAGGGCAGCCGCGCCATGCTGATGGAGGTCCAGGGGCTGGTGGCAGATACCCAGTACGGCATGGCCAGGAGACAGGCCAACGGTATGGATTATAACCGCCTCGTGATGCTTCTCGCGGTCCTGCAGAAGCGAGCCGGCGTGAATATCGGCCAGATGGACGCCTATGTCAATATTGCGGGCGGCATGAAGATCACACAGCCCTCTGCGGACCTTGCGGTTATCCTTGCGATCATGTCCTCCTTGAGGAACGTTGCGGTTCCCGAGGACACAGTGGTGTTCGGTGAGGTTGGCTTAAGCGGTGAGGTCAGATCCGTTCCGCAGGCCGCGGACCGCATCCGTGAGGCGGAGCGTCTGGGCTTTGGCAGGGTCATCATGCCTGCCGTGAATTTAAAGAGCATGGAGAAACAGAAGTCGATCGAGGTCATCGGCATCAATTTCATCGGCGAGATGTTCGGACTTCTCTGAACGCCTTCCGTTTTCTGAAATACCATGGATTCTGAAACGCGGCGCTGAACTTATATATTGAAAAGGTTATTGTATGGCACAGAAACTGGTTAGCTTTTTTACTTCATTACTGGCCGGAAAGATCGGTAATGAGATCATTTGTTTTATTATTTCCCTGTTTCCGATCCTGGAGCTGAGAGGAGGCCTCCTGGCAGCATCGCCGGCCTTCCTGGATGTTCCCATGATGACTGCGCTTCCCTGGTGCATCATCGGGAATCTGCTTCCGATCCCCTTTGTCCTTTTACTGATTGAAAAGATCCTCAGACTGATGGAGTCCTGGAGTCTCACGAAAGGGTTTGCTCTATGGCTTAAGAAGAGAGCGGATAAAAACAAGGCGCAGATCGAGAAATACGGCTTCTGGGGACTCGTCCTCTTTGTCGGCATCCCCCTTCCGGGAACAGGAGCATGGACAGGAAGCCTGGTCGCGGCGCTTTTGCATATGAAGTTCCGAAAGTCCATGACAGCCTGTATTCTCGGCGTGCTGCTGGCATCCGTGATCATGTGCTTCATTTCCTACGGGATCCTCGGGATCTTTGCCTGATCCTGCTTTCTTTCCGATTCCGGTCACGGCCGGACTTGAGGCAGTATGACTTTGATCCGGTCCGATCCTGTGCTGCCAAAACGGGCTGCGCTACGATGCGGCAGGAAGGAGCGCCGAAATGTCTGTTCTGAATATCGCTGTCAGCCTGACAGCCGTAATTGTATGCACGCTCAGTCTGCTGATGATCAATGTAGGAAACGTTGATAAAAGAACAGAGTGGTATGGCAGACTTTTCTATATCTTTCTGATTCTTTTTGCGCTTTCCAATCTGGTCGGCCAGGGCTTCAGGGGAATTCCCGGGGCAGGGCCGCGGTGCATCCTTTATATATCCAACTTCTGTGAATTTCTGGCCCCGGATCTTCTTGTACTCACGATCTCCATGTATCTTCTGACTATAGTCGATCCGGAGGAAAAACACAAAGGCCTGCGCCGCATCCAGATCTTTCTGGCTGTGCTGCAGACCATCCTGCTCTTCATTTCACAGTTCACCGGGCTGTTTTATATTATTGATCAGGCGAATGTATATCACCGCCGGCCCTTATATCCGTTGTCCTATATAACGACAGCAATCGCTATCGCTCTGAATATACTGATTCTGATCAAAGATCGGAATAAGCTGACTTACAGGGAAAAAGCCGCCTTCTGGATCTATTTTATGGTCCCGCTGGCTGCTGGCGTGATTCAGCTCTTCATCTATGGCGTTAATATCGTGATCCTTTCAACTGTGATCGCCGGTCTTATCATGTATTTTTACATCATTACCGACCAGACGGAACGCTTTTACCGGCAGCAGCAGGAAAATGCCGACCTGAAATTCAGGGTGCTTCAGAGCCAGATCCAGCCGCATTTTCTGTTCAATTCACTTGCGACCATCAGAGCCCTGTGCCGGATCGATCCTCCGGAGGCCGAACGCGCGGTAGGCCTGTTCTCCCAGTATTTGAGACACAACATGTCCTCCATCGGATCAGATAAAATGATCCCGTTTTCCAGGGAATTAGAGCATACGAAGGTCTATCTTCAATTGCAGGAGATCCGCTTCGGAGAGGATCTGACAACAGAATTTGACCTCGCCTGCACGGAGTTTCAGCTTCCGGCGCTGACGCTGCAGCCGCTTGTGGAAAATGCGGTTTCCCACGGCGTACGGAAGAATCCGGACGGAAGGGGAAGTGTCCTTGTACGGACCAGGGAATACAAAGACCGTTTTGTGATTGATGTGATCGATGACGGACCGGGCTTTGATATTTCCGTGCTGAATATGGAAACCGGACTGGATCCTTCGGAGGAGAATGACTGGGAAACACATATCGGGCTTAAGAATGTGAGAAACAGACTCGGACAGACCGGAAGAGGAGAGCTTGTGATCGATTCGGCGCCCGGCAAAGGTACCAAAGCATCGATCGTGATGTACAAGGAAACTAAGAAGGGAAGATAGGAAATGCTGATCTATGTGATTGATGATGAAGCTCTGCTTGCAAAGGCGTCCGAGCGGATGATCAGTGAAACTGTCCCGGAAGCGGAAGTGAAGGGATTTTTAAGAGCGTCGGATGCGCTCGGGCAGATCGAAGCTCTCGAAGAATACCCCGATGTCGTCTTCAGCGACATACAGATGCCCGGCATCACAGGACTGGAGCTTGCTGTCCGTCTGAAGACTCTCAGCCCGAATACAAAGGTCATTTTTGTGACGGGGTACAGTGAATACGCTCTCGAGGCATGGAAGGTCCGTGCGCACGGATATATCATGAAGCCGCTTGAGCCGGAGCGTATCCGGGAAGAACTGGCATTTCTGAAGAGCAACCAGGCCGCGAGCGACGGGTCCGAAGGAGCGGACCGGCTCCGTGTACAGTGCTTCGGCTATTTTGAGCTGTTTTATCATAATGAACCGGTCCATTTTGAACGGAGAAAGACCAAGGAGCTTTTTGCATATCTGATCGATAAGCGCGGAAGAGAGTGCACACCGGAGGAAATTGCCGAAGCGCTCTGGGAGGATGAATCCGACCTGAAGCTTTTGAAAAACCGTATCCGTGTGCTGATCAACGACCTGCGGGCAACGCTCAGAGAGCTTAATGCGGATGATGTCCTGATCCGATACAGCGGTTCTCTTGCCGTCAGGACAGATAAGGTGGACTGTGATCTATACCGCATGCTGGGCGGAGATATGAGCGCTGTCAACAGCTTTGCAGGAGAGTATATGAAGCAGTACAGCTGGGCAGAGCTCACAAACGGCAATCTGTATTTTGAATAT
>CAMNFX010000121.1 GCA_946537585.1 uncultured Lachnospiraceae bacterium | reverse complement strand
ACAGTCCCGCGGGCTCTATGACCGTATCCCTTTCAGGATCCGGGTCCGGCATATAATGGGCCATTGCCGCATTCGGCCCATAGGCTGAGATCGTAGGAAAGCTTTCCTCCATAAAGCCGGCCTGTTCCGCGCGAAATTCATGGAGCTTCAGCGCTGCCGTCCATTCGGTAAGCCCCGGGCCGTTTTCTTTGCTTCTGTTTTTATCCTTTACCTGCTCCAGCCCTTTTGTCTTAAACCAGTACATGAACTTTGTGAGAGCCACGCCGTCCTTATGCTGCGCGATCCGGATGTTTTCGATCTCGGTTTTGTTTTTGCAGCACTTTGCTTCCGTCTCCGGGTTCATGTGATCGATGACCCTGACTCCCTCAGGAATGGAGCTTACGATTTCATAGTTTGCGCGTTTTTTATCCAGAAGAACCGCCTGCCGGTTTTCGATCCGCCGTATATCCTCATAGATCTGATGATACGGCATAACAGCAACATGAAGATCCTCAAGGTACTTTTCCGTCTCCGGCGTCAGATGACAGGAATCCGTATACAGGTACACATCCGGGTCCTTTGCGCTCTTTTCTGCCTCTTCGCATTCCTGCAGGCTGATCATCAGATATGCCATGAATACCGGATTGTTCGGGATATCATGCGCCCTGAGGTTCAAAAGCCAGGCGATGTCGTCAAGAGCTGTCAGGATGTGCAGCCTTGCGTGATGCTTCCTCATGGATGAAGCCGTGTCCGCGATCTTTTCAGCTGCGCTCTTTCCGCTGTATTTTTCCCCGAGGATCCAGCATGGGGTGATTTTCTGTGCCGGTCTGTCCTCCCAGACCATGCCGGCAAGATCGAGCCCGGTGATCACCTGGCGGCCGGGATGCCTGATGCCTTTTTCCGGAACAAAAGCGTCTGCTTTGCTCTCCTCTTTTACCGGCTCAGCCGCCAGTCTCCCGATCAGTTTCTGCCCTTCCGCATAGGATGTGCATTTCCCGTCAAATCCCAGCACTCCGTTTTCAGGAAGCTTTAAGCCGATCCAGTCGGAGATCTCCGGCGTTTTTTGCTCTCCCATCTTCATCAGCATGATGCCGCTCCCGGAAAGCTCCTGTTCCGCCTGCGTAAAATACCGCCCGTCCGTCCAGAGCGCAGCCATGCCCTCTTCCGGCTCTTCTGTTCCGGTGTCCGCACCCTGATCCTCCCGTTCTGCCGGATCCGGGCAGCTTCCTTCCTTTCTGTCTCTTCCGGCTGTGACGACCAGCTTTCCGTCGCCCCCGGTAAAACCGCTGAACTCTTCCAGGGCATGAAAATGCTCCCCTGTGTATTCGCTTAAGTGCTCATCGCTGTCGGAAATCACATATACATCAATTCCCAGTTCCCGCATTTTCCGCTGCAGCCTTACGATCTGTTCCCTCATGGATGGTTTTCTCCTTTGCGCCCCTTTGCTCCGCTGCCGCCCGGTGTTCCGGACAAACCCTGCTCATCCCCGCGGCACGGCATCATTTCAAAATGGAAAACGGATACCTCACAGCCTTCCTGCGCAGCATCCGCTTTCTTAGTCCTTTTATTCATCCTGACCGCTTCCGCTTTCAGATCAGCCCAAAGTGCACACATGCATTGTATATGCCGTCATGCCGGATATCGTCTGTCACGTAATCCGCGGCAGCCTTCACCTCATCCTCCGCATTGCCCATGGCGATGCCTGTTCCGGCTGCCTTAAGCAGTGCCACATCATTCGGAGAATCTCCGAAAGCAAAGGTGTCCGCGGGATCGATCCCGTAATGGCTGCACATCGTCTTCAGACCCTCCGCCTTGCTGAAGCCGTGCTCCACGACATCCGCACCGGCCCCGCCGTTAAAGGCGTAAAGCTCAAGCATGGGAAAGCGCGCTTCGATCAGCTCCTTCTCTGCTGCCAGGTTTCCTGCATAGGACAGTGCAGTGACCCGGATGTTGCGTCGGAAGATCTCCTCAAAGGGCACAAAATTCCGCTTCACAGCCTTGGTGAAGAGCCGGTCAGAGGCCGCTTTTTTCTCCGGGTTGATGAAAAAGTCCTCGCTTCCGATGCTGGTCCCCATACAGTAACCGTACTTTGTACAGTAATCGTAGATCTCCCGCAGCAGGTCCGTATCCACCGTATGTTTGAAAAGAAGCTCATCCCCGATGGTCAGCTTGCTTCCGTTCTGATGAATAATGGCATCCGGCCGGACCATATCCTTGTACCGCACACTGTAGTGCGTATCCATGTCCCTTCCCGTGGAAAGGATCACATAATAATGCGCCCGAAGCAGATCCAGCGCCCGCCTCGTGCTTTCAGGAATCTCATTTAAATGATTGTCGAGCAGTGTTCCGTCAAGGTCAAAAAAAGCGATCCCCCGTTTATCTGTTTTTGTTTTCAACGTTTCCCCTCGTGTATTGTTCAGATCATAAACCCCATGCAATGAATCGCATCATCATGTATATGAGCTCACGGATCAGTTCTTAAAGGAGTGGATCGGTGCCGGGATCCGTCCGGTTCGGTCCACGAATGCATCACAGCGAAACCGGTTGACCGGCATGATCGGAGCATAGCCGAGCAGCCCTCCGAAGGTCGCAGTCTCTCCGACACCCTTGCCGATCACGGGGATCAGGCGCACTGCCGTAGTTTTCTGATTGATCATGCCGATCGCCGCCTCATCCGCAATGATGCCCGCGATCGTGGATGCAGGCGTATCTCCGGGGATCGCGATCATATCAAGGCCGACCGAGCATACGCATGTCATAGCCTCGAGTTTTTCCAGACTTAAGGCACCTTCAAGCACAGCATCGATCATTCCCTGGTCCTCACTGACAGGGATAAACGCTCCTGACAGTCCTCCGACATAGGAGGATGCCATAACACCGCCCTTTTTCACCTGATCGTTCAGGATGGCGAGGGCTGCTGTCGTTCCGGGCGCTCCTGCCCGTTCCAGGCCCATCTGCTCCAGGATCTCCGCTACGGAATCACCGATGGCAGGCGTAGGCGCCAGGCTCAGATCGACGATGCCAAAGGGGACGTTCAGCCTGCGGGATGCCTCCTGCGCCACCAGCTGACCGACACGGGTCACCTTGAACGCGGTCTTCTTGATCGTCTCACAAAGCACCTCAAAGCTCTCTCCGCGGACCTTTTCCAGCGCGGACTTCACCACACCCGGACCGCTGACGCCGACATTAATGACCGCATCACCCTCTGTTACGCCGTGGAACGCTCCTGCCATAAAAGGATTATCATCCGGAGCATTGCAGAAGATCACAAGCTTTGCGCAGCCTAAGGAATCACGGTCAGCCGTAAGCTCTGCCGTTTTCCTGACGATATCACCCATCAGCCGGACTGCATCCATATCAATGCCGGTCCTTGTGGATCCGACATTGACCGAAGAACACACATAGTCC
This sequence comes from uncultured Lachnospiraceae bacterium, assembly GCA_946537585.1. Taxonomy (GTDB): domain Bacteria; phylum Bacillota; class Clostridia; order Lachnospirales; family Lachnospiraceae; genus Avilachnospira. The sequence goes on along the minus strand of CAMNFX010000121.1, from coordinate 1,207 downwards.
GTTTCCGAAAGCGCCTCTGGGATCGATTCGATCAGAAGCCGTTCGGAGGGTGTCAGCCCTTTATTTACCAGCGCGGAATACCCTCCGAGGAAATTGATGCCGATCGCTTTCGCCGCCCGGTCGAGGTTCTTTGCAATGCTGACAAAATCCTCCGGTGTGCGGCAGGCGCCTGCACCGATCAGAGAAGCGGGCGTTACGGAAACGCGCTTATTCACGATCGGGATGCCGAAGTCCTTGGAGATCTCCTCTCCGGTTTTGACAAGCTCCGAGCCGAGGCGCGTTATTTTTTCATATATGCGGTCATTGAGCCGCGCGACATCAGAATCGACGCAGTCCAGCAGGCTGATGCCCATCGTGATCGTACGGACATCCAGGAGCTCCTGCTCTATCATTTTATTGGTTTCGCGAACCTCAAACAAATTGATCATAGTCTTTGCCTTCCTTATGTCTTGGAAACTGATCTGCACCTGTCCGCAGATCAGTTACTAGATCCGGTGCATCTTCGTAAAGATCTCTTCCTTCTGGGCCAGAATGCGGAGCCCGATCTCCTCTCCGAGGATCCTTAAGTCATCTGCCACTTCGCCGAATTCCTTCGTGCAGTCCTGCATATCCGCGATCAGCATCATGTTGAACATGTCATCGAGGATCGTCTGACTGATATCCAGGATGTTGATCCCTTCCTGATACAGATATCCGCTGACCCTGGCTATAATGCCCTTCGTATCCTTTCCGACTACGGTAATGATGATTTTATCCATTCTTAAGCTCCCTTCTGAAAGCGTGTCAAGCGCATGGTTTCAATTGTTTATTGTAGCATAGTTATGTTACAATGACGAGGATAAATCACTGATTTTCACCTCCTGCATGACATATGCAGGGTCATTCCATAAGGGGTTTTGATCCATGAATTTTACAGACCGGATCCGCCGGCTTCCACTTAAGCTTCTGCTGCACCGCTTTTTCAGCGCGCTGCTTTGCCTGCTGCTGCTTGGCGCCATGAGCATTGCCGTTGACCGCGGTGTCCGCCTTTCCCATATGATTCCGATCGTACTGCTCATTTCCTGTTCACTGCTGCTGCAGCTCATGGATGACTGCAAAGCATTGGAGCAGACATTATCAAAACCGGGGACCGGTCCCGGACGGCCTTTAGCCTCCCGGCGGGATCTTCGTCTTGACTATCTGCGCCTGCTGGCTGTCGTCGGGGTGA
>CAMNFX010000120.1 GCA_946537585.1 uncultured Lachnospiraceae bacterium | reverse complement strand
AGGAGGTGCCGGCATGACCCGAACAGAACGGCTGACAGCCTCCCTTGAAAGAAGATACGGAAAACGTGTAGCTGAAGGCGGAAGAGGCGGCGGTCCGGGTGGACGCGGCGCCCGTGACCGGCAGGGCGGAAGACCGAAGGATGTGCGCCATACCGTCACACGCCTGATGACCTATGTGCTGAAGGAAAAGGCGCGCCTTGCAGGAGCCCTGATCTGTGTGCTGGTCTCTACCGTTTCCACGCTTGCGGCGTCCTATATGCTGCGCCCGATCATCAATACCTATATCGTTCCCGTGGACGGGAGCCGCGGAGACCCTGCCGGGCTCTTCCGGGCGCTGGTCATCATGCTCTCGGTCTATATGGCGGGTATTATCTCCACTTACCTGCAGTCGCGTCTTCTGATGCGCATCGGCCAGAACAGCCTGCAGAGGATGAGGGAGGATCTCTTCAACCATATGCAGGAGCTTCCGGTCCGTTTCTATGACGGCAACACCCGCGGCGACCTGATGAGCCGTTTCACAAACGATATCGACAATGTCGGAAACATGCTGAGCTCTTCGCTGATCTCCGTCTTTACGGCGGGGCTCACGCTGGCAGGTACTCTGGCGCTCATGCTTTACACCAATGTGATACTGACACTGGTCACGGTATTTATGATCCCGCTGATGCTCAAGGCGGTCACGACCATTGCCCGGGCCTCCGGAAAGTACTACGCCCTGCAGCAGTCTGCCCTGGGTTCGCTCAACGGCTATGTGGAGGAATCCATCACCGGACAGAAGGTGATCAAGGTCTTCAACCATGAGGAGATCACAAAGGAAGAATTCAACATCCTCAATGAAAAGCTGAAGACAAATCAGATCAAGGCACAGTTCTTCGGCGGCATCATGGGCCCGGTCATGAACTGCTCCACCCAGATCACCTATACCCTGACCGCAGTCGTCGGCGGCATCCTCTGTATACTCAGAGGCTTTGATATCGGAGGACTTACCGTCTTCCTGAACTATTCCCGTCAGTTCGGGCGTCCGATCAACGAGATCGCCATGACTATGACCTCTGTCTTCTCGGCACTGGCCGGCGCGGAGAGAGTATTTGCCGTCATGGATGCCGAGCCGGAGACGCCGGATGACGCAGATGCCTATGTGCCTGCTCCCATGCGCGGAGACGTCGTCATGGAGCATGTGAGCTTCGGATACAACGAGGACCATATGGTCTTAAAGGATATCAGCCTCTATGCCCATCCCGGACAGAAGATCGCCTTTGTCGGATCGACCGGCGCCGGCAAGACAACGGTCATGAACCTGCTTCCGCGCTTCTATGATGTACAGCAGGGTACGATCACGATCGACGGCGTGGAGATCCGGCATTACAACCGCGATGAGCTTCGGAAAAATATCGCCATGGTCCTGCAGGAGTCCCATCTCTTTACCGGTACGATCATGGAGAACATCCGCTACGGGCGTCTGGACGCTACGGACGAGGAAGTCATCGAAGCGGCAAAGACCGCGTCTGCGGATGCTTTCATCCGGCATCTGCCGATGGGCTACCAGACCGTGATCGACGGGGACGGCTCCAACCTTTCCCAGGGACAGCGGCAGCTTCTGAACATTGCGAGAGCTTCCGTGTCCAGGGCGCCCGTCCTGATCCTTGACGAGGCGACCTCTTCGGTCGATACCCGTACCGAGCAGCTCATCAACGAGGGCATGCACCATCTGATGGATAACCGCACGACCTTCGTCATCGCGCACCGTCTCTCCACAGTCCGTGACGCCAATGCGATCATGGTCTTAGAGCACGGCGAGATCATTGAGCGCGGCACGCATGAGGACCTTCTTAAGATGAAGGGCCGATACTACGAGCTCTACACCGGAAAGGCCGAGCTTGACTGAAGCTATATGATATCAGAAGAAACGATGGTGTCATCGAAAAGTACAATAACATAATTATTAGCAATCAAGCTTGACGAGTGCCAGAAAAAGGACTATAACAGGGGTCGAAAAGAAAAGTAACGCTTCGGGCATGTTTCATATAACCCGCCTGCAGACCGTTACAAAATAAAACCAACTTAACAAAACCTGTTCCCGATATTCGGAAGCTGTAAGCTGCCAGACGATAAAACGCAGTTGAAAACACATGTTTCCGATATTCAGAAATTGAAGGCTGCTAAGCGAATCGTTGATGGAGGTATAATACTATGGATACTTTACAGGCGGAGCGCAGAGACATGTCTGTCAAAAGCCAGAAATTAAAGAGAGAGGGATATGTTCCGGGATCCCTGTTCGGTCATCAGATCGAGGGCACTGTAGGCCTTAAGATCGAGACAAAGGAGCTTGAGCGCGTTTTAAAGGATAACAAGAGAGGCTCCCGTCTTACTCTGATGCTTGACGGAAAGCAGTACAATGTACTGGTCAAGGATTATCAGTATAATTCAATGAAGCGCCGTTATGATCAGATCGACCTGCAGGCACTTGTCAGCGGCGAGATGATCCAGTCAGTGGCAAAGGTCGAGATCCTCAACCGTGATGATGTGAAGGAAGGCGTTCTGCAGCAGGAGCTGGAGGAGATCAGCTACAGCGCAATGCCGGAGGACCTGATCGATAAGGTTGAGATCGATGCTGCAGGCCTTAAGCTTGAGGAGAAGATCTGCGTCGGCGACCTGGAGATGGCGAAGAACCCGAAGATCCATCTGCATACGGATCCTGAGGCAATCGTCGTTGTAGTCGCAAGACTCCACAAGGCAGCGGAAGAGGAGACCGCCTCTGAGGAAGCCGGAGAAACTGCAGCGGAAGCCTGATCTGCCCGAAACCGGTAAAAAAAGAACGCTGCGTTTTCTTCCGAGAACACTCAGCGCTTGCAGCGCCGGGAAAACAAGAGCAGCACGTATAGCATGCGAAATAGAAAAATAATCACAGTTTGTCACCCATGAAACAGCCTTTTCGAAGCTGAAATTATCTCTTTCATGCTATATACAGAAAAATCCACTTCTTGTCACCCATGATATTGGTTATTTTATGGGTGAAAGAAAGTGGATTTTTTCGTATATCGCACGGATTTGCGTTATGTTAAATTTTTTTGCTTTGGAAATGGGTGACAGATCCGCAAAGTTTACAGTTTTTCACATGCCCGGCAGATTGCGCTTCTGTCAATGCCCGGCAGAAACCGCATTTTTTGACATCTGCAGGTGAGCTTAAAAGCACTGTGTTCTCACACCTCTGCCGATGCTGCGGTATAAGCTGTGGCTTCAGCTTCAGGCCTCAGCCGGCGCTTCCTCTGCGGGCGCTTCCGCCTTCGCCTCAGCTTCGGCAGTGACCTCCTCGGACTGCTCGCTCAGGAACTTCTCTACGGAAACGAGACGTACGCAGAGCGTGAAGAGGTTCATGGCGGAACGGATCTCATCCTCACCCGGGAAGGAGGGAGCGATACGGATGTTCTTGTCCTCCGGATCGATGCCGTAGGGGAAGGACGCGCCTGCCGGGGTCATCTTGACGCCTGCCTTCTTTGCGTACGCAACGATGGCCTTTGCGCAGCCGGGGATCGAGTCAAAGGAGATGAAGTAGCCGCCGCAGGGCTTGGTCCAGGTGCCGACGCCTAAGCCGCCGAGCTCTCTTTCGAGGATATCCTCTACGATCTCGAACTTCGGACGCAGGATGTCTGCGTGCTTTCTCATATGCTCTACGACACCGTGGATGTCCTTGAAGAAACGGACATGGCGGAGCTGGTTGACCTTGTCATGGCCGATGGTCTGTACGCTCAGGCAGCGCTTGATCTCCTCAAGGTTGTTGAGGGAAGCGGCGCACATGGCAATACCGGAGCCGGGGAAGCTGATCTTGGAGGTGGAAGCGAACTTGTAAACAAGGTCCGGATTGCCGGCGCGCTTGCACTCCGCCAGGATCTCGATCAGGTGGTCCTGGTGATGATCATAAAGATGATGGACAGTGTAGGCATTGTCCCAGTAAATACGGAAATCCGGAGCTGCCGGTTCGAGGCGCGCAAAACGGCGCACGGTCTCATCGGAGTAGGAGTTTCCGGTGGGGTTCGAATACTTCGGTACGCACCAGATGCCCTTGATCGCATCATCCTCGCGGACGAGCTTCTCTACCATATCCATATCCGGACCGGTGGGAAGCATCGGGATATTGATCATCTCGATGCCGAAGTACTCGGTGATCTTGAAATGACGGTCATAGCCCGGAACGACGCAGAGGAACTTGACCTTCGGCAGCTTGCACCAGGGAGTGAAGCCCATGACGCCGTGGCTGTAGCTGCGGCTGATGAAGTCGAACATGACATTTAAGGAAGAGTTTCCGAAAATGATGACATTGTCCGGATTGACCTCCAGGATGTCGGCGAGCAGCTCCTTTGCCTCGGCGATACCGCCTAAAACGCCGTAGTTACGGCAGTCCGCGCCGTCCTCGCAGGTCATATCCATCTCGGAATTCATGACATCCATCATGCCCATGGAAAGATCCAGCTGTGCCGGTGAAGGCTTGCCTCTGGACATATCAAGGCTTAAAGCTGCGTAACGGAACTTCTTGTACTGCTCTTCGAGCTGCTTATGCTCTTCCATGAGCTCCTGCCGGCTCATCTGTGCGTATGCTTTCATC
>CAMNFX010000119.1 GCA_946537585.1 uncultured Lachnospiraceae bacterium | reverse complement strand
GAGATCAGTGAGCGCACCCCGAACCTCTGCCATCTGGCACCTGCGGGACATGCATATATTGAAGAGCTGAACGCAGCAGGCGGTATTTATGCCGTCATGAACGAGCTTTCCGAAAAAGGGCTGATCAACCTTGACTGCATGACTGTCACCGGAAAGACGGTAGGAGAGAACATCAAGGGCTGTATCAACCGCAACCCGGAGATCATCCGTCCTCTGGATAATCCGTTCAGTGAAGTCGGCGGTCTGGCTGTATTGAAGGGCAATATCGCACCGGACGGCTGCGTGGTCAAGCGTTCCGCCGTTGATCCCTCCATGCTGAAGCACGAGGGACCTGCGCGCGTATTCGACGACGAGGAATCTGCGATCGAAGCTATCAAGGGCGGAAAGATCGTTCCGGGCGATGTGGTCGTCATCCGCTATGAAGGACCGAAGGGCGGCCCGGGCATGCGTGAGATGCTGAATCCGACCTCGGCTATTGTCGGTATGGGTCTTGGCTCCTCCGTAGCCCTGATCACCGACGGACGTTTCTCCGGCGCTTCCCGCGGCGCATCCATCGGACATATTTCTCCGGAAGCTGCAGTCGGAGGACCGGTTGCCCTGATCGAAGAGGGCGACATCATCAGCATCGACATTCCGAACTACCAGCTGAATGTCAAGGTCTCCGATGAGGAGCTCGCTGCCCGCAAGGCAAAGTGGCAGCCCAGACAGCCGAAGATCACGACCGGCTACCTGGTGCGCTATGCCGCACAGGTCACCTCCGGCGCCAAGGGCGCATACCTTACGCCTTATGGCGAGGGCTGATCCCGCAGTGTCCAACATCTGAAAAAGAAATCCCGAAATACTGGCAGCTGCTGACCGGACACGGAGAGCAGCTGCTTTGTTATGCTTTTCACATATACTTTTCCTTTAAAATCTGCTATGATAAAAGCTGTTATCGAAGTTATTTACCTTGCCATATGCGGCAAAAGATAATAGAACCAACTGCTTTAATCTTATAAAGGGGAGGCGGATACATTGAAAAAAAGATTGATGAAAGGAATCAGTATCCTCAGTACGGCAGCTCTGATCATGACATCGGCAGCTCCGGCTGCTTTTGCAGCAAGCTTTTCACTCGGGGAGGGCGTCGGCGGCAAGCATGCCGAGGTCAGTCTCGAAGGTATGAATGCAGGAATGCTTGAAGGCTATGGAGCATCTGAAGGAGAGTCTCTGAACAAGCCCATCATACCTGATTGGAATTGGGGCAACTGGAGCAAAAAAGCGGGGCGCAGCTTCGAAGGCAATTCTCTCGACAGACGTCACTATAAAACCCTGGAAGAAAACATTCCCTCCTTTGAGGGCCTTGATGCAGACGCCCGGTGGTTCTCCCAAAGTGAGTCTCTCGATAAAAAGAAAAAAGAAGGAATTGAGGAAGGCGTCTTCACAGAAGATATCGTCTACGGTCAGAGCGAAGATGCCGGCACCAGCTGGGAAGACTATGGTGTACCTGAAGCCGGAAAGGAGATCCTCGGTGATTTTGAGCTTCCTTTCTGGTCCGAGGATTCAAAGACCCTAAAGGACATCAAGGATTATGTCGCAGCTGCCACCGACGAGTCTTCTGACAAGTTTATTCCCGTGGAAGACCGTATTGCCGTCTTTGATATGGACGGAACACTTTACGGTGAGCTGTACCCGACTTATTTTGACACGACCCTTTTCGTTCACCGTGTGCTTCACGATGACAGCTGGGAAGCGCCTGAAGATCTTAAAGAGATCGCCCTGGAAATGGAAGAGGGCATGAAGAACCGCAAGATGCCCGATGGTTCCGAGGAGATCCTTGCGACCTCCATCCCGAAGGCATACAAGGGCATGACCGTTGAGGAATATGATGCCTATGCCCGCGCTTTCATGAACTACCCCGTCATGGGATTCAACGGAATGACCTACACCGAAGGCTATTACCTTCCCATGATGTCCCTGGTAAAATACCTTGTCGACCATGATTTTGAGATCTGGGTCGTGAGCGGAACCGACCGCGTTGCCACCCGCGCCATTATAGATACCGGTCTTGGCTGGTGGATCCCGCCGTCACGTGTCATCGGCACCAACCATACGTATGTCGCAGCAGGACAGGATGGTGCTGATCCTCTGAAGTATGTATACAGCCCGGATGACAAGGTCGTTATGGGCGGCGAGCTCATCGTCAAGAACCTCAAGATGAACAAGGTCTCCGCCATCGTGCAGGAGATCGGCAAGGTACCGGTCCTGGCATTTGGCAACAGCACCGGCGACCTTTCCATGGCGCAGTACACCTGCAACAACGAAAAATATGACGGCGAAGCATTCCTTCTTCTCTGTGACGATACAGAGCGTGATTACGGCAACCCCGCCAAAGCCCAGTCCCTGGAGGAGACCTGCCAAAAGAGCGGCTTCCATACCGTCTCCATGAAGGATGAATTCACAACGATCTACGGATCCGATTTCCATAAGATCGATGATGACGGGGTCTATCCCTGGACTTATAAAAACGCTGAGGAGGCAAAAGCAGCAGTTGAAGCCGCTGTCTCCGAGCAGGCATTCAAAAGTCCCGGAAAAGTTGACGTCACCCCCGTAAAAGAATTAACGCCCCTTGATTACCTTTCCCGAGAGATTTCAGAAACCGAAAGGACTATGATGATCGTCGGAGAGGATGTGGAGGATTTCTACTCGGAGCTTTACTGGGACTCTGTGGCGGATACCCTGCCTGAAAAGTTTGATTTAAGGGACCGAGGCGTTGTGACAGAGGTTAAAGATCAGGCTCCCTGGGGAACCTGCTGGAGCTTTGCAACTGCAGCTGCCAGCGAGATCAGTCTTTTAAGCGCCCTGAAAATGACGGCAGAAGAGTATAAAGAAACCACCGGCACCGAGATAGATCTTTCCGAACGCCACCTCGCATGGTTTAATTCCCAGCCTATGACAGAATCCGATGATGAGCCGGAGGGCCATTCTCAGGCAGGCGAAGGAATGCACCCGGTTGAGAATGAGGGTACAGAAGCGCTCAATTTCGGCGGCAACTATTTCCTTTCTACCACCAGCCTTGCCTCCGGTGTCGGCATTGTGACAGAAGACATCGCGCCCTATCAGGCAAATGACGGGTCCTCAAGTGCCAATGCTGACTGGAGCCTTCCGGAAGAGATGCGCTTTACGCAGAGCTTTGAACTGAAAAGCTCCAATATTCTTCCGAGCCCCCGCAAGATCGATGAGAACGGAAATTATACTTATGTTCCGGAAGCCACCGAGGCCATCAAGCTTGAGCTTCTTCGCGGGCACGGCGTCGGCATGAATTTCCACGCCGATCAGCACATGCCGGAACAAAAGCCGGAAGATATAAAAGAGATGCTGCTCTCCCAGCTTGAAAACAATGAAGAACTCAAGAAATATCCGATAGTATATGATTATATCGATCAGCGCGCAGGAATTACAGATGCCGCAGATCTTCCCGATGACAAGCTGAAAAATCTCATTGTCTTCCGTCTCTGGCTCAATGGTCTGGACCAGGACCTTTATGATCTCGACAGCTTCGACCATGATCTGCTGGCTGAAGTCGCGAAATCCAACTACATCGGCAGCCCGATCGACGAGCTGATCAAAAAGGATGAAAAGGCAGCTGCCAGGGTTCAGTACATGGGCTTTTCCGGAGAGGATCCGGTCGTATATGCCCAGTACACCTATGAACCGGTACAGTCGAACCATGCGGTCACGATCGTCGGCTGGGACGACAACTTCCCTAAAGAGAATTTCCTTGAGGGACACGAGCCGCCGGCGGACGGCGCCTGGATCGTAAAGAACAGCTGGGGAACCGACTGGGGAACGGACGGATATTTCTGGCTTTCCTACTATGATCAGAGCCTCTGCAGCGGCGAGACCTTTGAATATGACCTCTCCGCAGACATTCAGATGATGGATCATCTCAACATTGCCGAGTATGATTATATGCCGGCATCAATTGTAAGTTCCACCCTGTTTGATGCACCTGTCTATGCATCCAATGTGTTTGATGTAGAAGAGGATTCTGTACTCCAGTACATCTCCACCATGACCGGTGATATGAATACTGCGGTCACGGCTTATGTATACCTTATGGGTGAAGATGACAAGGCTCCGACCGACGGACAGTTCCTCTGCACTGCTACGGAAACCTTCCAGTTTGCAGGCTACCACCGTATGGAACTCTCCACCAATCTGCAACTTCCCGCCGGCTCCAGGATCGGTATCACAGTCATGGAACGTGTACAGACTCCCGACGGCCTCAAGTATGCTCTTGTCAATGTTTCCAGTCTCGGGGAAGAATCTGTAGAAGAGTACAATCAGCTCCATTCAGAAGATGGTGAACGGCTGACCCGCTATACTCTCGGTGTGATCAATCCCGGAGAAAGCTATATCAGCTTTGACGGTTCGGAGTGGATCGACTGGGCTGATGCCGTAGCTAAGATCCGCGAGTACGGCAGCAATAAAAACCTGACCTTTGATAACCTTCCTGTAAAGGGTTATCTCTATCCCTTAGATCAGGTCCAGAAGGCACATGACTTAAGCACCAAGATTCATACCGCGGGCGGCACGGCTTCTGTATGCCCGGACTGCGGCTTCACG
>CAMNFX010000118.1 GCA_946537585.1 uncultured Lachnospiraceae bacterium | reverse complement strand
GTCCGTTATATGGCGTTACGTCAGGGTCGAAACTTGGGTTTGTCAAGGCGTCAGGACATAGAAAAAGCCTTGTAACTACAGCGTTTCTGTAGCTACAAGGCTAATGTTTTTTCGTTTCGCTATGTCGTTGCTTTTCCCTTACGTTTCGTCAGATCCGCGGCTCCAGCTTCAGTGTAAGTCGGACGTTAAAGGGCGTTGTAAGGGGACAGCGTTTTCTTATTCGTACTCCACGGTTGCCGGCGGCTTCGGGGTGTAGTCGATGAGGACGCGGTTGATACCCGGCACCTCGGTGGTGATGCGCTTTACCAGATGGTCAATGAAGTCTGCGGAAAGGTGTTCCACGGTGACCTCCATGACGTCGGTGGTGTTGATGGCGCGGATGATGCAGGGCCAGTTGAAGGTCCGCTTTCCGTCCTTCACACCGGTGGACTTGAAGTCCGGCACCACGGTGAAGTACTGCCATACCTTGCCCTCGAGGCCGTTCTTCGCGAACTCCTCGCGAAGGATCGCGTCAGACTCTCTGACGGCTTCCAGACGGTCTCTGGTGATCGCGCCGGGGCAGCGTACGCCAAGGCCCGGTCCCGGGAACGGCTGACGGTCAACCATGGAAGAGGGGAGGCCTAAAGCACGGCCTACCTCACGGACCTCGTCCTTGAAGAGGATGCGGACAGGCTCGACGAGCTCAAAGCGGGAGGCGATATCCTCCGGCAGACCGCCGGCATTGTGATGCGCCTTGATGCCTGCTTCACTCTCCAGAATGTCCGGCCAGATGGTTCCCTGGCCTAAGAACTTGACGCCGTCGAGCTTCCGTGCTTCCTCAGCGAAGACATCGATGAACTCCTCACCGATGATGTGGCGCTTCTGCTCGGGATCGCTCACGCCTGCAAGCTTGTCTAAGAAACGGTCGACCGCATCCACATAGATGAGGTTGGCGTTCATCTCGTCACGGAAGACCTTGATGACCTGCTCGGGCTCACCCTTGCGGAGGAGTCCGTGGTTTACATGTACGCATACGAGCTGCTTGCCGACGGCCTTGATGAGGAGAGCCGCGACAACGGAGCTGTCCACACCGCCGGAAAGTGCCAGAAGCACCTTGTCATTTCCGATCTGCGCCCGAAGCGCTTTGATCTGTTCCTCGATAAACTGTTCCGCCAAAGCGGGAGTGTTGATGCGGGCCATGTTTTCAGGCCTGTTCAGGTTGTCCATGGGCAATCATCCTTTCTTTTTTGTGAAATGTAAGTGATGCGGATGGAACTGCATCAGGTGAATGCTGCCGAAAGCGGCAGCCGGGTTATCAGGGTTGAATCAGTACAGCGGATACTTTACGCAGAGCTCGTCCACGGTGGAGAGGATCTCGCCGCGGCTCTCGTTGAAGCTGAAGATCGCTTTTAAGATCAGGTCGCCGACGATCTTCATTTCCTCTTCCTTGAATCCGCGGGTGGTAAGGGCCGGGGTGCCGATACGGACACCGGAGGTCACCATGGCGGGCTGGGTGTCGCCGGGGATCGAATTCTTGTTGACGGTGATGCGGACGCGGTCCAGGCGATCCTCGAGCTCCTGGCCGGTCATGCCGAGCTTGCGGAGATCAAGGAGCATCAGGTGATTGTCCGTGCCGCCGCTGACCAGGTCAATGCCGCCGTTCATCAGGGTCTCGGCAAGGACCTTTGCGTTCTTTACGATCTGTGCCTGGTATTCCTTATACTCGGGGCGCATCGCCTCGCCGAGAGCGACGGCCTTGGCAGCGATGATATGCATCAGCGGGCCGCCCTGGGTGCCCGGGAACATGGCTTTGTCGATCTTCTTTGCGATCTCCTCGTTATTGGTCATGATAATGCCGCCGCGGGGGCCTCTCATGGTCTTATGCGTTGTGGTCGTCACGACATCGGCATAGGGGAGGGGATTGGGATGCTCGCCGGCAGCAACCAGTCCGGCGATATGAGCCATATCGACCATCAGATATGCTCCGACGTCATGGGCGATATCCGCGAACTTCTTGAAGTTGATGATTCTCGGGTAAGCGGAAGCGCCGGCAATGATCATCTTCGGCTTTACTTCCTCTGCCTTCTTTCTGACCTCGTCATAATCGATCAGTCCGGTAGCGGGATCCACGCCGTAGAACTCAGTGTGATAGAGCTTGCCGGAGAAGCTGGCCTTGCTTCCGTGGGTGAGGTGGCCGCCCATGTTGAGATCCATGCCGAGCACGGTGTCTCCCGGCTTGCAGAGTGCGAGATAGACGCAGAAATTGGCCTGGGAGCCGCTGTGCGCCTGAACATTTGCAAATTTGGCACCGAAGATCTCCTTGGCGCGGTCAATGCAGATGCGCTCTGCCATGTCGACATATTCACATCCGCCGTAGTGACGGCGTCCAGGGTAACCCTCCGCATACTTGTTGGTCAGAACGCTGCCCATGGTAGCCATGACCTCGGGACTTACGAGGTTTTCGGAGGCGATCAGTTCAAGGTTGCTCTGCTGGCGGCGAAGCTCCAGCTCAAGCACACGCGCGATCTTGGGGTCCTTTGCTTTGACGATCTCAATGTTTTCGTTGATCATATGACATTCTCTCTTTCTTTGGAAAGACCTTGGTAAGCGGCATTATAAAATGCAGAAGGCCGCGGGCTCTTTGAATTGTTCGTACATTATACTACAAGATCGCCGGTTTTTTAATAATCAATATCACATTCCATGTTTTTTTTATAAGAGCATAAACGGAACCGCATCAAAGCCGGAGGATGGCCGCAGTTCAGATATCTCCGAGCATGTACGGCAGGAAGTAATGCATCTGCTTAAACCACCAGGGCCAGTCGTGATTGACATCGTAGCCCCAGAAATCGCACCATGCGTTGATGCCTTTTTCATGGAAGACATGGTCGAGCCAGCGAAGCGTACGGATGCCCTCATCCTCCCAGGAGCCCTGTCCGACGCAGATGATGATCTTGCGCTCATTGTAGAGCCTGATATAAGGGTGGTCTGCCGGCATGTTCGGAAGAAAACGCTCCGGTGAATTTTCGTAGAGCGTACTGTTCATCCAGCCGTCGAAAAAGTAATCCGTGTCATAGACGCCGGAGAGAGCAATGGTGCCGGTAAAAAGCTCGGGACGGCGAAGGAAGGTGAGCAGGGCATGGTTTGCGCCCATGCTGCAGCCGCAGGTAACGGGCGGCGCCTGGTTGATGCTTCTCATCCACGGAACCATCTCGTCCGTTATAAAATGAAAATACTGCTCCTGACGGTTTGCACGGTATTCCTTATCTCCGTTTTTATCCGACCAGCTTTCCTCGTCCACGGTATCCGGAGTAAACAGCTGGATCCGTCCGTCCTCGATATAGCCCGAAAGCTCACGGACCATACCGAAATCCTCATAGTTCGCGCACTTGGAGTCCTGTGTCGGGAACATCAGAAACGGCAGTCCGCCGTGGCCGTGGATCAGGATGTTGATGTCTTTCTGCAGTGCGTTGCTGTAATAGCTGATCTGTTCTCTTTTCATAATAATCTGATTCCTTCCCAAATATCTCAGCAGGAGGAGATCCTGCCGGTTTTCGGCACCTTGCCGTTCCGCTTTCACTTCATTCATTTTAACATACCTTTCCAAACTATGTCCACGATGACAGGAGGACCATGGCTGATTTCGTGCAGATCCTTGCTGATCTGAGGGATCGTGCGGAAACAGCAGGTCCTTCACAGCAGAACGCAAAACAACATATATTGTATTATGATATGTTAATCGGTATTTATAATTTACATATATAAATATCAAATACCTGAATAACTGACATTATCTCAATGAAAGTATAATTGAGAAACGTATAGTTATCTGCTTTTGGCGCGTTAAAGCGGCATATCCTTAACTGACGCGGGATGCCGTAAACGGCCGCGGCGGACAGCGTACGCAAGATTCCCGATACGGGAAAACAATTACATAAGGAGGATTCATTATGAGAAAGAAGATCTTAGGCCTTCTTCTTAGCACAGCGATGGTCGCATCGCTGGCAGCCTGCGGCAATTCCGGCAGCGCTACCATCGAGAGCGCAGCTACTCAGGCAGCCAGCGCAGCTGAGTCTGTTGCTGAGTCAGTTGAGGAAAAGGCAGAAGAGCAGGTTTCTGAAGCGGCAGAGTCTGTAGAAGAGATGGCTTCCGAAGCAGCTGAGCAGGTTGCAGAGGCAGCTGAAGAGGGCGCTGAGGATTTCCACATCGGTATCGTTACCGGTTCCGTATCTCAGTCCGAGGATGACAGACGCGGCGCAGAGGCTTTCCAGGAGAAGTACGGCGAGGATGTCGTAAAGCTTGCGATCTACCCGGATAACTTCACCGAGGAGCTTGAGACCACGATCCAGACCATCGTCAACCTTTCCGATGACCCGCAGATGAAGGCCATCATCGTCAACCAGGCTATTCCGGGTACCACCGAGGCCTTCCGTCAGATCAAGGAGAGAAGACCTGACATCATCTGCATCGCCGGTGAGTCCCACGAGGACCTTCCGGAGATCGGTTCCGCTGCTGACCTTGTTGTCAACAACGACTTCGTAGCCCGCGGCTATCTGATGATCCGCACCGCTCACGAGCTGGGCTGCGACACCTTCGTACACATTTCCTTCCCGCGTCATCTGTCCTA
>CAMNFX010000117.1 GCA_946537585.1 uncultured Lachnospiraceae bacterium | reverse complement strand
AAGGCTTCGTATCCATATGCGACAAACTGGCAGAAGAAACGGCCTTCCAGGCTTTCGCTGGTTTTTGTTCTTGTCACATGCGCATCGTTGTACTGCTTATCGAGACGGAACCCTTCCTCCGTTTTTTCCCGGAGATGGTATTCCCGCAAAGCGCTGAAGGCATCCATCTTTTCGTTGGAGACAAGCACAAAATACCCATAGAGCCGGGTCGCTTTCAGGATTGCTTTATCATTCAGCGTTATGACCAGTCTGTTCCGGACATTTCTGACGATGAGATAACGGTCAGTTATGCGTGCTTCGGCTTTTGTCAGCAGGGACGGATCTACGCCCTCTTCCAGCTGCTTCTTTACATGCTGGATATCCTTCATGAGGAGTGCCTTATCGAGCCTTGCCTTGTCTGTATCAAGCACAAGGTGAAGGTACAGCCGGTGTTCTTCTGTGATGGTATCGCCTTTTTGTATGCCGCCGCGGGTGCGCTTTCTCTCATAAGAAAACAGATGGCTGATCCTTTTCGTAACGCAGTATTTCGACGGTTCTTCCGGGCAGGCGTGGGATGGTACTTCCATTTTTGCAAGAAGCGGTTCCAGTTCCGGGAGGATCCATTTGCCGTCAAGCTGGCCGCGCATGAGAAACTTTGTATGTGCCTGCAGGAATCCCAGTATGTTCTCCTCTGAGAAGAAGCCGCCATCAAGTACCAGCAGAGGCTTATCCATTCCAAGGACTGACAGCTGCTTTAAAGCATTGAGGACAGAGATCACATCCGGTATGTTTCCGGGCTGGCGCGAAAAGGCGATCGGCTGGTGATCGTTCAGGCTGAAGAGAGTGAGCATCTTTACAGCAGCAAGGCCGTTGCAGTCCTTATTGTAGCCGAAGCGGACATCGTTCAGCAGCTCGGAATAGGATGTTATGGTTGTACTGTCGACGGCGACAGATGCTCTGGACGGCGCATGGGATGCCCGGTATAGGAAGTATTTCTGCGACACCGCGATGTCCTGACCCAGCTGCTTCATCAGTAGATAGCAGGTATCTTCTGACATTCCCTCCTGATAAGGAATGGCATGGTTTATCTGCCACTCCTCGATCCTGCGGATCGTCTTGTCGGGATTTGCCATCCAGAACCTTGCAATGGAGATGATCTTCTGAGCAGTTCCTTTATCTGTGGAACTGAGGATATCTTCATCAATACATGATTCTCTGCCGATCCATTCCAGGATATCTGTAACACCAACTGTCTTCCGCTTCGCTGTGACAGTGGCAGTTTCAGGCGCTTTCCTGGGTCGGGTCGGAAGAAGTTTTTCTCCGTTTGAAGACTTCTTTCCAAGCAGCTTGCTGGACACGTGTTCGTTATATCTCTTTTCAGGATTATAGAGTGTAGTTACCTCATAAACGTATATGTCACCGTTTGCCTGGCGGCGTTCGACGAGTTTGGTTTTTGGCTGGCCCGAAGCTTTTCTCGGCATTCTGGATCTCCTTATATTTAGTGTCTATATTGTATCATAAACACTAAATAAAATCAATCCTTTAGGCCTCGAAAAATGGCTTGTTTCCAAGGGAAAACGGTGTTTCTGCAGTTAGTTTTGGTGTTTATTGAGTGCCCATTACACGGGTTTTAGGATTTAAGAGACGCAGCCTCTTCGGCTCCGCAGCCGCACAGGACAGTACAGTACCGTTCCGTGCAGTGCAGTCTTTACTGCTCCTGCTCCTCAGCATAGTTGGCGAGTTTCTTCAGCTGATCTGCAAGATCATCCAAGACTTTCTCGTTCCCCTCACCGTCGGAGACCGCCGCTGCCGATACAGGGCTGTTGGGCGTCTGCGCCGCCGCTGCCGATACAGGGCTGCTGCGCGTCCGCACCCCCGTGGATACGATGACTTCCGGAAGCCTGTGCCGCCGGTGATGCAGGGCCTTCTGACGAGCTGCTGTCTGCGCCTGCGAACACAATTACAGGTTACTCTGCATCGTGCCTGTGAACAATTGCGGGTTACTTTACATCGCGCCTGTCAAAGATCTGTATGGACAGGATCAGGAACAGGAGGATGGTCACGGCGGAAGAAAGGATGCTGTCGAGAACCTTCGGCTCGGTATCGCCGATCAGCTGATCCGGCATGTAGGTCTGCAGGAAGGTAAAATCCGTATGGAAGATCTGGCCGATCAGTCCGTCGATGGTCATGTAGGCGATAAACAGAAGTCCGGTGCCCATGAGGACAGCGGCGACGGTACCCAGAGACTTATTCTTCAGCGCCGTGGTGAAAAACAGGATGATGGATGTTATCGCCTGCAGCAGTGCAAGCTTCAGAAGGAAGATCCCGATCGCGGATACAAGACCGCTGCCGATCGTCACCTTCTGGAACAACACCGATCCAAGCAGGTTCATGGCAACGCAGACAGTCATAAACAGCAGGTTGTGCGCGATGGAGGCGATGAACTTGGAAAGTACGGTATAGCCCTTCTTCGGCATCTGCCCGGCGATGTTTTTGATGTATCCGTTCGCGATATCGGCATAGAAGAATCCGGATACCGAGATCAGGGTGAGCATGCAGGTCAGGACCGGGAACGGATCCTCCAGAAGCTCGACCAGCGTAACGGAAGGAGCAAGCAGGCCCTCCGGGGCGGAATCACCGTTGACCTTCGCAAGTGAAGTCATAAGAATCGTCAGCAGCTTGAGGACCGGTGCCTGCGCGAAGGAAATCAGCGCGGCAAGAATCAGTATGATCAGGAAGCTTTTGTTCTTGCGCATCCTGTAAAGATCCATTCTGATCAGATTAACCATTGTTCTGCCCTCCTGTCACTCCGAGATAATAGTCCTCGAGGGAAATGCTTCTGACGTAGATCTCCAGGAGAGGGATGCCTGCGCTCACGATGGCGCGTGACATTTCCGCAGTATCGCTCAGATGCTCCCTGACTACGACTCCTTCACCGCGCTCAGCCTGCGCATTGTGGATCCCGATGCCGGCAAGGGCCTTGAGCACGCCTTCATCATCGCCGGAACGGATGACCACATACTGGCCGCTGCGCTTTGACAGCTCATCGGCGGAGAACTCATCGAGCAGGGTCCCGTCGTTGATGATGCCGTAGGCATCGGCGACCTTGGAGAGCTCGTCAAGGATGTGGCTTGAGACCATGATCGTTATGCCCTTCTCATCGCGGAGCCGGGTAAGGGTCTCACGCACATCGACGATGCCCTGCGGGTCAAGGCCGTTGATAGGCTCATCAAGCACGATGATCCGCGGATTGCCGGTAAGCGCGAGAGCGATGCCGAGACGCTGGCGCATGCCGAGCGAGAAGGAACCGCTTGGCTTTTTGTAGCCGGCATCCGACAGTCCGACGATGTCGAGGAGCTCTTCAACATGCCCCTTCGGGCGTACGCCCATGGCCTTGCACTTGATTTTAATGTTTTCATAGGCAGACAGATTGGGATAAATGCCGGGCTGCTCGATCAGTACGCCGACATTCCTCAGCTGCCTTTTCATTTCGGCTCCGGTCTTCCCGAACAGCGAGTAGCTTCCGGAGGTCGGCCGTGACAGTCCGCTGATCATGCGCATGATGGTGGTCTTTCCTGCGCCGTTGCGTCCGATCAGGCCGTATATCTCGCCTTCCCGGATATGCAGGCTGACCTCTCTGGCAGCCGCCTTCTGACCGTACAATTTCGTAAGGCCGTTGGTTTCGAGTATATAGTCCATATCCAGCTCCTTATTTGTATGACAACATAAGTTATGACGATCACGTAACATAAGTTATGGCATAACATAGCAGAAGTTATGGCATAACATAGCAGAAAGTATATCACAAAATGCTCACAGGGAAAAGCGCTGATTGACGGATTTGTGTTATTATTTCAGAGATGGCAGTTCGGTTTTTCGGGCCGCAGCAGAAGCCTTCGCAGGCCGCCGGCGGGTCAGTCGGAAAAGAGCTGTGTAAAGCAAGGCGAAATAAATGATGCTGGCTGTGTGCCTTAAGTGTGCTGATTAAATGGTATTATTCATTGACAATCGCTTTATAATATTTTACATTAAATGTAGCAATCGAATCGGAGTCGGAAAAAGAGCGAAAATGCTGCGGATATGGACGCGGATGTGAGAGAATGAGAGCAGGGAAATGAGAGAACGTATTCTTTTTAATGATAACTGGACATTTGTGATGAATGGACGGGAGGAGGCGGTCACGCTCCCTCACGACTGGAACGCGAAGGCAGGATCGAAGGAGGGCGGCGGGTATTACCCGGGATACCTGGGCACCTGCCTGTACAGAAAAAGCTTTCCGGAGCCGGAAGCGGAGGGCAGAGAGGTCTGGCTTGAATTTCACGGCGCGGCGATGACGGCGGAGGTCTGCTTAAACGGCGTTTTCCTCGGACGCCATGAGGGGGGAGCCTCGGCCTTCCGGGTGAATATTACCGGGGCGATAAGGAAAGAGAATGAGCTGACCGTTGCGGTGGACAACAGGCCGGCCGGAGAGGCCTGCTCGCAGGCCGGAGGCTTTTCCCCATGCGGAGGGATATACCGGGATGTGTACCTGCTGATCGTTCCGAGGGAGCATTTCAGCCTGGATCACTGCGGAGGCGACGGCATAAGGGTCACGCCTGCAGTTTCGGAAGATCTTTCCAGTGCCGACGTCACGGTGGAAACCTGGCAGAACGGAAGCAGCCCGGTAACGATCCTGCTCGACAGGCAGGCACAG
>CAMNFX010000116.1 GCA_946537585.1 uncultured Lachnospiraceae bacterium | reverse complement strand
AATAAAACATATCGTGATATACTGCAATTCTGTGAAAATCAGGAGGAAAGTATAATCAGCATTCCCTTAAATGATCCGGTGTTTTCAGACCGGACGGCGTTCCGGCAGGCTTTTAGTATACTGAGTCCGCAGGGTGCTGAAAAGCAATTCATGGGTGTCAAGATAAAGTACTTGACACCCTTTTGATTTTATGTAATAATGGCACACGTCGCAGCAGAAAACAGGGCAGAGTCTGCCCGGGAGTGAATGGGCAGATGGAAAAACTTGTTCGTCAGGGTATGTTATATGATCTTTACGGTGAGCTTCTCACAGATCACCAGCGCAAGGTCTACGGTGAACTGGTAAATGACGATCTGTCCCTGTCTGAGATCGCCGAGCTCAACGGCATCACCCGCCAGGGCGCGCATGATCTTATCAAACGCTGCGATAAGATACTGGAAGGCTACGAAGCAAAGCTGCATCTTTTAGAGCAGAAGCTGGCAGAAGAGTAATCAAAGGCATGGCATTCGAGAGTTTATCCGAAAAATTTCAGAAGATATTCAAGGACCTGACCGGCAAGGGACGTCTGAAGGAAGAGGATGTCCACGAGGCCATGAAAGAAGTCAAGCTCGCGCTCTTAGAGGCCGATGTAAACTTCAAGGTCGTGAAGAAGTTCGTCCGGGAGACAGAGCAGAGAGCGATCGGTGAGGATATTCTGAACAGCCTGACACCGGCTCAGATGGTTATCAAGATCGTAAATGAGGAGCTGATCCGCATGATGGGCTCCGAGCCGATCCGGATGGAGCTCAAACCTGCGGGACAGGTCACTGTCATCATGATGGCAGGCCTGCAGGGTGCAGGTAAGACAACCACTGCCGCAAAGATGGGCGGAAAGTTCAAGTCCTCCGGCCGCAGGGTTCTTCTTGCCGCCGGAGACGTCTATCGTCCCGCCGCTATTAAACAGCTCGAAGTAAATGCGGAGCGCCTGGGTCTCGATGTATGTTCTCTCGGAACTGAGGCCACCCCCGTAGAGATCGCCAGAGCCGCTTATGAGCGGGCGCAGAAGGAATCCTACAGCGTACTGATCATCGATACAGCCGGACGTCTTCACGTCGACGAGGCGATGATGCAGGAGCTTAAGGACATCAAGGAAGCCGTTCCTGTCGACTATACGGTTCTCACGGTAGACGCCATGACCGGTCAGGATGCGGTTACCGTCGCAACTGAGTTCTCCGAGAAGGTCGGAGTAGACGGTCTGATCGTCACCAAGCTCGACGGCGACACCCGCGGCGGCGCTGCGCTGTCCATCCGGGCAGTGACCGGAAAACCCGTTTACTTTGCCGGTATGGGCGAAAAGCTTGAGGATCTCCAGGAGTTTTATCCCGATCGTATGGCTTCCCGTATCCTGGGCATGGGTGACATGCTGAGCCTGATTGAAAAGGCCCAGGCTACAGCAGATCTGGAAGAACAGAAAAAGATCTCGGACCATCTCAGAAAAGCGCAGTTCACTTATGACGACTTCCTGACGCAGATGAACCAGATGCGCCGCATGGGCGGCCTGAGCTCCATCATGTCCATGCTGCCCGGCATGAAGGGCATTGATCCGGATGCGATTGATCAGAAACAGTTTGACCGGATTGAGGCCATCATTCTGAGCATGACGCCGGCGGAACGGGGAAACCCGAAGCTGATGAACCCTTCCAGAAAGCGAAGGATCGCACGCGGCTCCGGTACGGACATCGCTGAGGTCAACCGGATCGTAAAACAGTTCGAGCAGATGCAGAAGCTGATGAAGCAGATGAAGGGCATGCAGAAGCACGGAGGCCTGGGCCGTCTGTTCGGCGGACGCACAGGTCCCTTCAGAGGAAGCGGTCTTTTTTAAAGAAACACTGATTTAAGCGTTTCCTTAAAATCAATCATCCCCATCAGGAATAAAGTCCGGATGGATGATCATACAACAATCACAGTCAACAAAGGAAAAGGAGAATAAAACCATGGCAGTAAAAATCAGACTGAGAAGAATCGGCGCAAAGAAAAAGCCCTTCTACAGAGTTATCGTTGCAGACAACAGATCCCCGCGTAACGGCAGATTCATCGAAGAGATCGGCTACTATGATCCGAACGAAGAGCCGAGCATCATCAAGATCGATGCGGAAGCAGCCAAGAAGTGGCTTAATAACGGTGCTATTCCCTCTGCAACTTGCGTAAAGCTTCTTGAGATCGCCGGCATCACGAAGTGATCCTTGGATCCGTGAGTGAGGTGGCTAATGAAGGAGATTTTGGAGTATATCGCAAAGTCACTGGTTGATAATCCGGACGCGGTCGTCGTTACGGAAGAAACAAAGGAAGACACACTGGTCCTGAAGCTGCAGGTAGCGCAGTCTGATATGGGCAAGGTCATCGGCAAATCCGGAAGGATCGCAAAGGCGATCCGTCAGGTGTTAAATGCCGCAGCTGCCCGGGACAAGATCAAGGTGATCGTGGACATCGGCTGAATATCCGCGATCTGAAATCATACAGCACAAGGTGTACAATGAACGCAGAATTACGTGTCGGCGTCATCGTAAAAACACACGGTATCAAAGGAGAGGTGAAGGTCTATCCGACCACAGACTCTCCTTTGCGTTTTGAAGAACTGACGCATGTGAAACTGAAATCCGGAAAGACCGTCCGGGAGCTGGACATCGAACAGGTACGCTTTTTTAAGAATCTGGTGATCCTTAAATTCAAAGGCATAGACAATATCAACGACGTCGAGCAGTACAAGGGCGCCGACCTGTACATCCCCCGCGAGGAGGGGCAGGAGCTCGGCGAAGGAGAGTACTACATCGCCGATATCATCGATATTCGTGTAGTAACCGATACCGGAGAGGAACTCGGCACTGTCAGGGATGTTCTGGAGACCGGCGCCAATGATGTTTATATCGTGAAGCGCAAAGGGCAGAAGGATCTGCTGCTCCCGGCAACGGAGGAGTGCATCCTCGATGTGGATATCGAGCAGAATGTGATGACCGTACATCTTCTGGACGGACTGCTGGATCTGTAAGAATTAAGAATGTTTACGGTGTCTGACCCGACTCATGTCTTATTTTGGCGCTTCGCGGGCGGCTTGTGCGATTGTTTGCCCGGCCTATGCGCGACCTGTCGTCTGCGCTTCGCTTGCGCAGGATCGCTTATACGGCCGTTCTGCACAACTCGCACTTACGCCTTTCCTGCTAACGCCAAATGCGCATGAGTTCGGGTCAGACACTGATAATACTGCTATGAATTTTTATGTGATGACCCTCTTCCCGGAGATGATCCTCCAGGGTGTCAATACCAGTATCACCGGGCGCGGCATTAAAAGCGGCGCAATTTCAGTGGAAGCGGTGCATATCCGGGATTATACGAAAGACAAGCATGGAAAGACGGAGGACGCACCGTATGGCGGCGGCGTCGGTCTTGTGATGCAGGCGCAGCCGATCTGGGACTGCTATCAGGCTGTGCTTTCGATGATCGAGGAGCGGAAAGCTCAGAAGGAGTTTATTGCAGGCACCGCATCAGCAGATCCTGCAAATATACAGACGGATACGGAGCCTTCCTCTCCGTGCCCGGAAGATGACAGCGTTTCCTTTCCGGCGGAAGATGACGCTGCGGGTGAACCGGCAGATACAGGATCAACGGGAACGAAACGGCCAAGGGTCCTTTACATGTCCCCGCAGGGCCGCGTATTCAATCAGCAGATGGCAGAAGAGCTGTCAAAGGAAGAGAATCTGATCTTCCTTTGCGGGCATTACGAGGGCGTTGATGAGAGAGTGCTTGAACTGATGGAAGCGGAAGAGGTCTCCATCGGGGATTATGTTCTGACCGGCGGTGAACTGCCCGCCATGGTCATGATCGACAGTATCAGCCGCCTGGTTCCGGGGGTTCTTGGAAAGATCGAATCGGCAGAGATCGAATCGTTTCATGACAACCTGCTCGAATACCCGCAGTATTCGAGGCCGGAGGTATTTATGGGCAGGCAGGTCCCGGAGATCCTCTTATCCGGCCATCACGCCAATGTGGATAAATGGCGCAGGGAGCAGTCGATCCTGCGTACGCTCAAGAAGCGGCCCGACCTGCTTGAAGAGGCTGTATTGACAGACAAAGAAAAGAAATATCTTGACTCTGTGCGGGAGAGTATGCTATAGTAATACGGCTTGTTGAAAAACAATTAAAAACGATGGTCCGCTGACGAAGGATCCTTATGATCCCCGGCATTGATTCCCGGTATCGTGTATGAACATCGGATGATTTTAAGGAGGAAAAAAACATGCACGAGATCATTGAGAAGATCGAACAGGAACAGAAGGAGCAGATGAACAAAGAGATCGCTTCCTTCAACGTAGGCGACACCATCAGAGTTCACAACCTCATCCGTGAGGGCAACAGAGAGCGTATCCAGATCTACGAGGGTACCGTTATGCAGAGACAGGGTCACGGCATCCGTGAGACCTTCACCGTCAGAAAGCTTTCCAATGGTGTCGGTGTTGAGAAGACCTGGCCGCTGTACAGCCCGTTTGTTGCCAAGATCGAAGTCGTCAGACACGGTAAGGTCAGACGCGCAAAGCTGAACTACCTCAGAGACAGAGTCGGTAAGGCTGCAAAGGTCAAGGAACTGATGCGCTGATCATAAAAGCTGTCTATCAGATCAATAATGATTCATGCAGGACCGGTCGTAAGACCGGTTCTTTTTTTATGTTCCGGGGAGGGCCGCTTGCGGCG
>CAMNFX010000115.1 GCA_946537585.1 uncultured Lachnospiraceae bacterium | reverse complement strand
CCGGATAGCTGGACGCCGACGATGCCGGCAATGATCATCAGGACAGCGGGAATCGTCAGGATCGTAAAGGGATCATGCAGGAACAACACGCCGCTGATGATGGTCACGACTGTGGTCAGGTTTGAAAATACAACACTCTCCGGCATACTCAGGTAAGTGATATAGAAATTCTGGCAGAAGAAGGCAACCACAGAGGAAAGGGAGCCCAGGAAAAGGACTGCATACAGAAACTCTGCAGATTTCAGCGGCTGCACCAGGAGAGAAACGGATCCCCGGACTTCGATCAGCGCTCCCAGGATGAAAAATACAGAGCCTAAGGCAAACATGCAATAGGTCCGTTCAAAGGGCGTAAAGCATCCGGAAATGCTGCGCGAGAGCATCATGTAAGCTGCTGCGGAAATGACCGCGCCGATCATGAACAGCGCACCTGCAGTCGTGGCAAGACCGCTGCCCGGCCCTATGGTGATCAGCAGGACGCCGGCGACGGAGAGTACGGAAAAAACAGCCTGCTGCCATGTCGGCCGTTCCTTCAGAAAGACGGCACCTGCGATCAGGGAAGCAATAGGCACCATGGCGATCATAATGCCGGAAAAGGTCGCTGTAGAAAGCTTGACGCCGTAGTTCTCACAGGTAAAATAAATGACAGGCTGCAGGAACCCTAAAAGGATCAGCTTTCCGACGGGCTTTCCCTTGAAGTCGAAGCGAAGCCTCATCGCAAACCGGATCACGTTCATCAGCAGAAAGGCGAGCGCAAAACGCCACGCAAGAAGCACAAACACATCCGCGTGGTTCAGGGCACGCTTGGAAAACATAAAGCTGACACCCCAGATCGTGGTCGTGACCACCGCAGCAAGCCTGCTTTTGATTTTAACACTCATAATATTTACTTGCAGTCCCGGATCTCATCCGGCACCTTCATTTCCATATCACAAAGTACGCAGGCGGTCGCGTCTTCAAGGCCGTCATCCGCATACAGAAGCTCCAGCTCCCGGTCTGAAAGCTTCCAGTCGTAAACAAAACCGAGATGACGGTAAATGTCTTTGTTTACCGCGATGAGAAAACACCATCCGGCACCCTCGGACTGCAAGGCGTCCATGACGAAGCCCATGACCTCATCCATGTATCCCCGGTGCCTTAAGTCCGGCAGAGTGGAGACACCCATGATGTAGGTGACGGGAAGCTTAAGCTCCCCGCCCGCATCCTTACGATAAACGGCAGTCACCGGTTTTAAATGGACCATGGAAACGATCCGGCCGTCTTCCTCCTTTACTGCGATCCGGCCGTTGAAAACATCGCCCGGATGTGCCTCATCCCCGTAGTAATCCCGCATGAATCCGGGGTCTGATCCAAAGCAGGCCTCAAAGAGCGGGATGGTAAGGAAGTATTCTTCTTTTTCAAGGAAACGTATCATAAATTCAACTGTCAATGGCTGTCCTGCAGACCGTTGTTTTCATGCTTTCGGAAAGCTCAGCTGCTTTAAGGAATACTTGCGCTCATAGCCGACGGGATAATAGGAAAGCTTGGACTGGCGGAGCCCTTCGATCCCGACATCATCCTCGCGGTTTACGAGCTTTGCATCCGGATACTCATGAAGAAGGAACTGCTGGTTGATCGCCTGATACAGGCCTGTGATCGCGGCGTCGGCCTTTTCAACGTTAATGATCGCCATCTCCTGGCAGGGATTGTAATCCCCCATGGTGAAGGCTTTCAGTTCTCCGTCGATAAAGATCCCGCCGGTATGAACATAATCAAAGAGGACAGGCGTGCTGATGATCTCGTAGATCCCCCGGTATTCTCCTTCGAGCTCCTCTAAGGTATCCACGGGCTCCTCTGCTTCGTCAACGCCGGGCTCGGTCCCTTTGGACTCCTTTTCATTCATCCACTCCCTGAGAAAAGCCAGGATCGCATCCTTATCTTCCGGAACGATCCTGCGGTACTCCCAGCGGCCTTCATAGGCTTCCTCAAACTTATGAAGGTGGTTGCGCTTCTTGCTGTATTTACGGCCGGCAAGGGTCCGCAGGGCATCGCCGTCATAAAGGTAGTCCTTTAAGTCCTCGGATTCCTCCACCTCATAGCCTGTCAGAACGCCCTCTGCCTGAAGATAGGTCACGGCTTCTTCGTCCGCGGAATAGATGATGAGCGGGATCCCGAGGATTTCATTATAATACTGCTCCTGCAGGCGGAAATAGTGCGGGAGGTCCTCTTCGCGGCAGTGCGGGGGAAAGCCGTAGAACTCGCCCTCCGGTCCGACAAACTGCAGCAGAAGCGCCCGCCCTTTGTCCAGCTCACACCAGCGGACATTATAATATTCCTTATATAAATAGTTGCATAAGGGACCGCTGTCGCAGCTTTTGTTGGGACGCATATGGAACATATGGCTTAAGCGGATCATATCCTCCGCCTGAAGGTCCTTAAAGCTGATATTCTGTATGGTATCTGTGTATTCTGTCATAAATGATCTCCGGCAGCCGGTCTGCCTGTTCTAAATTGAAAATGATAAGCCGCAGCGAATGTAAAGACGGAACTGTCATATACATCTTTATCCGCGCGTTCTCCTGATACTGCTCCGGGGTATGCGCCGTATTATCATAGCACAAGATCGGTATTTGTGGTATAATCTTTCCCTATGGAATTTGCATATCAGAAAATGAGTTTTTTGCAGCGCCTTAAAGGGCATTTTCATACCGTCTGCACCCACAAACGGTATGTCGCCGAAGGCTGCTTTAAGCTCGGACTCTACAGGCAGGGCATCCTGCATGATCTTTCCAAATTCACACCCCTGGAATTCGGGACAGGCGTGCGCTATTATGACGGCCATCGTTCTCCCAATGCCGTTGAGCGTATGGTCAATGACGGATGCTCGGAGTCGTGGCTCCACCACAAGGGCCGCAATAAACATCATTTTGAGTACTGGATCGACTACTCAAGCTTTCCCGGCCGCGAGGTCTACGGAAACAAAATGCCGATGCGCTATCTGGCAGAGATGGTCTGCGACCGCCGGGCGGCATGCATTGCCTATAACGGAAAGGAGTACCGGCCGGCGATGGCGTGGGAGCACTACTGCCTCACAAAGGATTTCAGCGTGATGCATAAGGACACGCGCCTCGTACTGGAAAAATGCCTCTGTCTGATGCGCGATGAGGGCGAGGATGCCTGCTTTTCCTATCTGCGGGGACTGTTAAAAAGGTGTAAGGGAACGGATTATACTGCCGAGGCCCTCGGGATCGGGGACAACATGTCCGACCCCGCAGCGATCAGGGAATATGCCGAAAGGATGGCCTCCAGGGACCCGAGATGACGGAATCCCTGAACGGATACATAAGACAGCTGCGTAAGCGCATGCGTTCCGAGAAAAGAACAAAGTACAGACTCATACAGTCAGAGAAAGCCCTTGCGTCCAGGCGGGGCTTTTGATATAATACGATTCCGTATGACACAAATTTTCCTTGCTCCCGACACAGCGGGGGCCGGAGACCAAAAGGAGGGTAACCACAATGAATAAGTATGAAGTTACAGTTATTCTTGGTGCGAAACTCGAAGATGAAGCCAGAGCGGAAGTTCTTGAGAGAATCAAGGGCTACATCACCCGCTACAACGGCACTGTAGGAGAGATCGAGGAGTGGGGCAAGCGGAAGCTCGCATATGAGATCCAGCGCCAGACCGAGGGATTCTACTATCTCATCAGCTTCGAGGGCGACCAGACCACACCGAACGGCCTGGAATCAGAGCTTCGCATCTTAGAGCCTGTTCTCAGATATCTCGTTGTAAAGAAGGCAGACTGATATCTGACATTTTCCCGGAAAGAAAGAGGAAAAAATGAATAAAGTTATCTTAATGGGCAGATTGACAAGGGATCCTGACATCAGATACAGTCAGGGCGAAAACAGCAGACCGATCGCCAGATATACGCTTGCGGTCGACAGACGCCGCACAAATGCGGACGGTCAGAGAGAAGCTGATTTCATAGGCTGTGTGGCATTTGACAGACAGGCTGAATTTGCCGAAAGATACTTGCATCAGGGCACTAAGATCGCGATCACGGGACGTATCCAGACAGGCAGCTATACCAACCGGGACGGACAGAAGGTCTATACAACGGATGTGATCGTGGAGGAACAGGAATTTGCAGAGAGCAAATCCGCTTCCGAGAACCGCCAGGGCGGTTCATCCTACGGAGGAAACAGCGGCTATCGCAGCAATAACAGCTATGGCGGCAGCAACAGCGGTTCTTACAGCAGCCAGAACAGCGGCTATCAGAACAGCAATGCGGGCAGCTATCAGCAAAGCGGCAGCGCAAATGCCGGCATTGGCGGCGATAACAGCCAGAACAACCGCTCCGAGGGATTTGCATCAGAAGTCGGTGAGGGATTCATGAATATCCCCGAGGGTGTAGAAGACGAAGGCCTGCCGTTTAACTGATCAAAGCACTTTACGAATAACAAGGAGGCATACCGATGGCATTTCAGAAGGCAGAAGGCAGAGACGGCGCTCATCCGAAGAAGATGGGCGGATTCCGCAGAAGACGCAAGGTCTGCGTGTTCTGCAGCGAGAAGGCGAAGCCGATCGATTATAAGGACGTGGCAACACTGAAGAAGTATATTTCTGAGAGAGGAAAGATCCTTCCCAGACGTATTACCGGCAACTGCGCCGAGCATCAGAGAGAGCTTACCACTGCGATCAAGAGAGCAAGACATCTTGCGCTTCTTCCCTACACTGTAGAATAAGCTAAAAGCCGAAGACTGAATAAAAGAGACAGGGGACACCGCTTTGCGGTGTCCCTTTTAC
>CAMNFX010000114.1 GCA_946537585.1 uncultured Lachnospiraceae bacterium | reverse complement strand
TGCACTCGTGGTTTACAGAACTCAGACAGAACAAGCTATAGATGGAGAAAATGACGATGTTTAATGTCCATGATATCCGACGCGACGAACTGATGCTGACCGGGCCCTTTGCCGAACAGGGTTATGACTGGTGGTGGCACAGCTTTACAGGAGTTCATTCGGTCACAGGAGAGGAAAAAGCATTTTTTATAGAGTTTTTCGTCTGTAATCCGGCACTTGGCGGAAATCTTCCGATTTTCGGGCAGCTTCCGGAATCGAAGGAAAAGGGCCTGAAGCCCTCCTATCTGATGGTCAAGGCGGGCTGCTGGGGGAGAGATCACATGCAGCTTCACCGTTTCTTCGGCTGGGACGCGGTCCGGATCAAGGGCACCTCGCCGATCAGGGTGCAGGCGGGAGACTGCCTCCTCGAGGAAACAAAACTGCAGGGGTCCGTGGAGATCTCCCCTGATATGGCCGCCGCGCATCCTGAATGGATGTGTGACGCGGGATCCATGTCATGGGAGCTTGAAATCGATAAGCAGATCGCCTTCAATGTAGGCTACGGCGCGTCAGCGCCGCTCAGGGCCGCGAAGGCATTTGAAATGTACTGGCATGCGGAAGGAATGAAGACAGCCTTCACCGGCACGGTGACGGTGAACGGCGAGACCTATCTGGTGCGCCCGGAGAGCTGCTATGGCTACTCCGATAAAAACTGGGGCAGGAACTTTACCTCTCCCTGGGTGTGGCTGAGCTCGAATGACCTTCGAAGCCGCATCAGCGGAAAGAAGCTTTCCAACAGCGCCTTTGATATCGGCGGCGGAAGGCCGAAGGTGTTTATGGTCGCTCTGGAGCGGCAGCTTTTAAGCGCATTTTATTATGAAGGAAAGGAATACGAGTTCAATTTCTCGAAATTCTGGACCGGGACCAGGACCCGCTTTGAAAGCAGGGAGTCGGAGGACAGGATCTTCTGGCACGTACGCCAGTCCAATCTCCATACCGTCATGGATACCATGGTGACCTGCCTAAAGGAGGATATGCTCCTTATAAACTATGAGGCGCCGGACGGCACCAAACGGCATAACCGTCTCTGGAACGGCGGCAACGGGATCGGCAGGATCCGCCTGACCGACCGGCGTACGGGAAAGCTGATCGACGATATCGATGCCCGCCATATCGGCTGTGAGTATGGGGAATGGACATGATTGTATACTTGCTTTCCGAATGCGCGTGCATTATGATAAAAAGATGCAACTGTTCAGCACCTGCCTGATTTATTCCTAACGACATATGATCGGCATCGGTACACTTATCAATATTGCGGGAATTATTGCGGGAGGCCTGTTGGGCTTCCTCTTTGGTCGTTTCCTGAATGAGCGGATGCAGGATACTCTCATGAAGACCATGGGGATCTGCACGATGATGCTGGGGATCGGCGGGACGATGGAGAAAATGCTCACCATCGAAAACGGCGCCCTGGTCTCCGGCGGAAGCATGCTGCTGATCCTGAGTCTTGTGCTCGGGGCATTTGCCGGGGAGATCATGGATATCGAGGGCAAGTTCACCGCCTTCGGAGAGTGGCTGAAGAAAAAGACCGGCAACAGCGGCGACGCCCGTTTCACGGACGCCTTTGTGCTTGCGTCCCTAACGGTCGCCATCGGTGCGATGGCAGTGATCGGTTCGATCCGCGACGGTCTGTTCGGGGATTATTCTGTTCTGATGGTCAAGGCGCTTCTGGACCTTGTGATCATCATGATCCTGACATCGATCATGGGAAAGGGGTGTATCTTTTCCGCGATCCCCGTGGGTGTCTTAGAGGGCGGCATGACGCTGCTGGCCCGTCTGATCTCCCCGCTCTTAAGCGATACTGCCATGAACGGGCTTGCGATGGTGGGCTCTGTCCTGATCATGCTGATCGGGATCAATCTGGTATGGCCGAAGACCATACGTACCTCCAATCTGCTGCC
The DNA here is from genome assembly GCA_946537585.1 of uncultured Lachnospiraceae bacterium. Classification (GTDB taxonomy): domain Bacteria; phylum Bacillota; class Clostridia; order Lachnospirales; family Lachnospiraceae; genus Avilachnospira. The sequence continues at coordinate 2,914 of CAMNFX010000114.1, read as the reverse complement.
GGCGATCCCGATCTCCATGATACTGGCAGTTATTATGAAGTAATGCTGTGCAGAGCGATCTGCATCCTAGTCAGGGCAAAATTCTTTTTGACCCTGGCATTATTTCTTAGAAGGAACAACATATGAATGCTGTAATCGTAGGGTGCGGCAAGGTCGGCCAGGAGCTGGCCCGCACGCTGGTCAATGACGGACATAATGTCTCGCTCATTGACAATAATCAGAAACCGATAGACCAGATCTCGGAAGAGCTCGATGTGATGGCGCTCCTCGGAAACGGTGCCGATATCAACATCCTGTATGAAGCCGGATTGAGGAATGCGGACATTTTCATTGCTGTCAGCACATCCGATGAGCTGAACCTGCTGACCTGTCTGATGGCGAAGCAGGAGACCAAGTGCGAGACCATTGCCCGTGTCCGGAATCCGCTCTATTCGAAGGAGACCAATTTCATCAAGGACCGCCTCGGACTCTCCAAGATCATCAACCCGGAGCATCTTGCGGCCAATGAGATCTATAACCTGCTGCAGTTCCCGGCCCTGAGCCGGATCGACCTCTTTGAGGGCAGCGATGTGACGATCTCCATGATGCATGTATATCCGGAGTACAAATTTGTCGGAAAGAGCCTGATGCAGATCCGGCGCGAGCTTCCGGGAAGCAATACTCTGGTCTGCGCGGCGATGCGTAAAGGCGAGATCATCATCCCGGACGGACGCTTTGAGATCCAGGCCGGCGACGACATCACCATGGTCGCGACCAGAGATGAGCTTCGGCGTTTCTTAAAGACCCAGGGTGTCCGCAATACACCCGCAGATAACATCATGATCGCCGGCGGCGGCACGATCTCCTATTATCTTGTGGAGAAGCTTCTGCGCCGCGGCAAGAAGGTACGTCTGATCGAAAAGAATGAAAAACGCTGTCTTGAGCTCTCGGAGATCTTTCCGGATGCGGATATCGTTCTCGGCGACGGCACGGACCGGCGCTTTCTGATGCGGCACGGCCTAAGCACCGCGGACGCATTTATCCCGCTCACAGGCATTGATGAGGAAAATATCGTCATCGCGACCTACGCAAAGAACACGACGCATGCGAAGATCATCACCAAGGTCACGCGGACGGATATGAACGATCTGATCCAGACGCTGAACATCGACTCGGTGGTCTTCCCCAAGCTGATGTGCGCGGATATCATTGCGCAGTATGTACGCGCGAAGAGTGCGGGTGCCGGCGGCAATGTGGCTACACTTTTCCGCTATCTTGATAATTCCATCGAGATCGTGGAGCTGGTCGCGTCTTCGGATCCGACGATCGTCAACCGTCCGATCATGGAGCTGAACATCAAAAAGAACCTGATCATTGCGGGCATCATCCACGGCAGGGACTTCACGGTTCCTTCCGGTAAGAACGTGATCCGCGAGGGCGATTCCGTGATCATTGTGACCACCAACAGGGGCATCTCTTCCCTGCGTGACATCCTGGCGTAAGAGGTGCCGGATATATGAATCCATATGTTATTATCAATATCATAGGATCGGCGCTCTGTCTGGAGTCAGTCTTCTTTATCATCCCGCTGATCTGTGCGCTGATCTATCATGAAAGCGTACTGCCTTTTGTGATACCGGCTCTGGTTGCTGCGGCTGCCGGTGCTCTTTTGAGGACAAAAAAGGCGGAAGACGGCGGCATGCATTCGAAGGAGGGCTTTGTATCGACGGGTCTTACCTGGATCGCCTGGTCCCTGGTCGGTATGCTTCCCTTTCTGATCAGCGGATCACTGACCAATGTGTTCGATGCCCTTTTTGAAACGATCTCCGGATTCACCACGACCGGATCGAGCGTGATCCCGAGTGTGGAGGACATTCCTCATAGCGTGCTGATGTGGCGCAGCTTCATGCACTGGATCGGCGGCATGGGGATCCTGGTCTTCATGTCCGCGATCATGCACTTTACGGGCGGTTCCCAGATGAAGCTGATGAAGGCGGAGAGCCCGGGGCCGGTCGTCTCCAAGCTCGTTCCCAAGGCGGGCAGTACAGCCAGAGTGCAGTACGGCATCTACACGATCATGACACTGGCAATGATCGTGATCCTGCTCGTGCTGAAGATGCCGCTGTTTGACGCGATCTGCATCACCTTCGGCGCAGCGGGCACCGGCGGTTTCGGCGTGCTGAACGACAGCTGCGCCTCCTATACAGTGGCCCAGCAGATGGTGATCATCATCGGCATGATCGCCTTCGGCATGAACTTTACCTTTTACTTCCTCCTTCTGGTGGGAAAGGTCCGCGAGGCCTTCGAGATGGAAGAGATCCGGCTGTACTTATGCATCGTTGCGGTCACGACCATAGTGATCACCCTCAACCTGATGGGACAGGGCGGCTTTCAGTCTGTCGGCTGGGCCTTTCGGGATGCTTTCTTTCATGTCGGTTCCATTATGACCACGACAGGCTACGCCATCGATGATATCAATCAGTGGCCCCGCCTCTCTCAGGGAGTGCTCGTATTCCTGATGTTCTGCGGAGCCTGCGCAGGATCGACCGGCGGCGGCTTCAAGATCTCCCGTATCCTGCTGATGGTGAGGGGCTTTCGCCGTGATATGATGACGCACCTTCGCCCGGATATCATTAAAAAAGTGCATGTTGACGGCAAGGTCGTGGAAGAGAATGTAATGCGGAGCACCGGAACCTATACCTTCGTCTATATGGCCATTACGATCATATCGGTGCTGCTCATATCGATCGAGGGAAAGGACTGGGCTACGACCTATACCGCTGTCGTTGCAACCTTCAACAACATCGGTCCCGGACTCGGTGAGGTCGGTACTGTAGGAAACTATGCCTCCTTCTCGAATTTCAGCAAGCTGGTCTTAAGCGCGGACATGCTGATCGGCCGTCTCGAGATCTTCCCGATCCTCGTACTGTTCAGG